>CAMHMM010000037.1 GCA_946186215.1 uncultured Ruminococcus sp.
ATTACCACTCTATCTCCTCAACATTTATGGGTGAGGGGTTGAGCGCGATCTTTGAGATCTTGCTGTTCTTGAGCTTTATTATCCTGTCCGCCATGGGAGTTATCGCCTGATTGTGCGTGATGACCACCACGGTCATGCCCTTTTTGCGGGAGCAGTCCTGCAGAAGCTTGAGTATGGTTTTTCCCGTGTTGTAGTCGAGCGCACCTGTGGGTTCGTCGCAAAGCAGGAGCTTGGGGGATTTGGCGATGGCTCTTGCTATGGATACTCTCTGCTGCTCGCCGCCCGAAAGCTGGGAGGGAAAGCTGTTGACACGGTGGGAAAGTCCGACCTTGTTCAAAACATCGGCCGCATCAAGGCTGTTTTTGCAGATCTGTGAGGCAAGCTCCACATTTTCAAGAGCGGTAAGGTTGGGGACAAGGTTGTAGAACTGGAACACAAAGCCGATATCATTGCGTCTGTATTCGGTAAGTCCCTTCTTGCTCAGTGCGGATATATCTCTGCCGTCAACGATGATCTTTCCCTCGTCGAGACGATCCATGCCGCCGAGGAGATTGAGGACGGTGGTCTTTCCTGCGCCGGATTCGCCTGTGATGACCACAAATTCGCCCTTTTCGATATCGAATGAGATATTATCCGAGGCGGTGATGGTCACCTCACCCATGCGGTAGCGCTTATATACATTTTTCAGTGTGACAAAAGCCATAATTTACCCCGATCCTGATGTGGATATGAATAAGGCGTATCATGCGGGAGAGGCAGTCGCCTGTGCAGCATGAAAGCCTGTGTATACGCATATTTGTAGTTGTAATTATAACATAAACAGCGTGAAATGGGTATATGCAAATTTACCAAAATTAGTCTTATCTGTTACTGTCCGCAATTGGAGATGATTGTGATAAATAAACAAAAAATGCGTGGAATTATCTCTAAAATATGCCGCGGCAAATACTTGACAAAACAGCCTGTATGTTATATAATATATAAGTCGCTTGATTGTCGGTACGGTCAAGTGTACGGAAGCTTAGCTCAGCTGGGAGAGCATCTGCCTTACAAGCAGAGGGTCATAGGTTCGAGCCCTATAGTTTCCACCATTCACGGTCTCAATGGAGGTCGTGTGTGGCCCGGTAGTTCAGCTGGTTAGAACGCCGCCCTGTCACGGCGGAGGTCGTGGGTTCGAGTCCCATCCGGGTCGCCAATTTCGGTTAATGGCGCTATAGCCAAGTGGTAAGGCAAGGGACTGCAACTCCCTGACCCCCGGTCCGAATCCGGGTGGCGCCTCCATCAAGCGGACAAGTTAAGCTTGTCCGCTTTTGTTTTGTCCGGCTGCATAAAACGCCCCTGCGACTTTTTTAAGGTCGCAGGGGCATGATGTTTTTTTATATTATCAGCTCCCGGAAAGCTCCTTTATCTTGTCTCTGAGGAATGCGGCGTGCTCAAATTCAAGAAGCTTTGCGGCCTCCTTCATCTGGGCAGTCAGCGTCTTTATAAGCTCGTCCTTTTCCCTGCGGGAGAGCTTCTTTCCCTCGGAGCTGCGCTTTACCTCTTCCTTCGAGGTGATCTCCAGCACATCGCGGATATCCTTTACTATGGTCTTGGGCACGATGCCGTGCTCCTTGTTGAATCTCAGCTGTATCTCGCGGCGGCGGTTGGTCTCGGTGATGGCTCTTTCCATCGAGCCTGTTACCTCATCGGCGTACATGATGACCTCGCCGTGCTCGTTTCTGGCCGCTCTGCCTATGGTCTGTATCAATGAGGATTCGGAGCGCAGAAAGCCCTCCTTGTCCGCATCGAGTATGGCCACAAGGGATACCTCGGGGATATCCAGTCCCTCGCGGAGAAGGTTTATTCCCACCAGCACATCGAATTCGCCCATTCGCAGATCGCGGATTATCTCCATGCGCTCTATGGTGTCGATATCGTGGTGGAGATAGCGTACCTTTATTCCTGCGCCCTTGAGAAATTCCGTCAGATCCTCCGCCATTTTCTTGGTAAGGGTGGTTACGAGGACGCGCTCGTCCTTTTCAGTTCGTTTGTTTATCTCGCTTACAAGGTCTTCTATCTGTCCCTCGACGGGCTTGACCGTAATCAGCGGATCCACAAGTCCCGTGGGGCGGATAAGCTGCTCGACTATCTGTTCCGAGCGCTCTTTTTCCATAGGCCCCGGAGTTGCTGAAACAAATATGGCCTGATTTATCTTTTTCTCGAATTCATCGAAGAAAAGCGGGCGGTTGTCAAAGGCGGACGGCAGTCTGAAGCCGTAGTCCACCAGTACGCTCTTACGGCCTCTGTCGCCCGCGCTCATCCCTCTTATCTGCGGGAGGGAAACATGGCTCTCATCCACGAAAAGCAGAAAATCCTCGGGGAAGTGGTCAAGGAGAGTGTAGGGTGTGGAGCCTGGGGCGCGCCCCGCAAGTATGCGGGAATAATTCTCGATGCCCTTGCAGAAGCCTATCTCCTGCAGCATCTCGATATCATACTGGGTGCGCTGTTTTATGCGTTGAGCCTCAACGAGCTTGCCCTTGCTCTCGAAGAATTTCACCCGTTCATCAAGCTCGCGGCGTATCTCGTCGATAGATGCATTGAGATGATCCTTTGACACCACATAGTGCGATGCGGGATAGATCGCTGCATGGGCAAGGGTAGCCACTACATTTCCCGTCAGCGGCACAAATTCGGATATGCGCTCGATCTCATCGCCGAAGAACTCCACACGAAGGGCGTTTTCGGGCGAGCCTGCGGGGAATATCTCCACGATATCGCCGTGAACGCGGAATTTGTTGCGCACAAAATTGATATCGTTTCGTTCATACTGATCAGCCACAAGGCGGGAGATAAGCTCCTCGCGGGACATTTCCATGCCCGGGCGCAGGGATATCACATTCGCGCGGTATTCCTCGGGAGCACCGAGAGAATATATGCACGAAACGGACGCAACGATTATCACATCACGCCTTTCCGCAAGAGCGAGCGTGGCGCTGTGGCGCAGCTTGTCTATCTCGTCATTGATGGCGCTGTCCTTTTCGATATATGCATCCGTAGACGGGATATACGCTTCAGGCTGGTAATAGTCATAATACGAAACGAAATATTCTACAGCGTTATGTGGGAAAAATTCCTTGAATTCAGAGCAGAGCTGTGCGGCAAGTATCTTGTTGTGGGCAAATACAAGGGTAGGGCGGTTGAGCCTTGCGATGATATTTGCCATGGTAAAGGTCTTGCCTGAGCCTGTTACACCCAGAAGAGTCTGTGCCCTGCAGCCCTTTTCCACGCCCTTTACAAGGGCATCTATCGCCTCGGGCTGATCGCCTGCGGGCTTGTATTCGCTTACAAGTTCAAACCTGTCCATATCAGTCTCTGAGAGAGCTCATATCAAGCTTTGTGACATCTATGCCGTTGATATCGCCCACTACGAAATCGAAGGGCTCGGTTGTCTTGTCCGCAAGCGCATCCGCAGCAGCGTCATCGGGGATAACATCGCCGATATCGGTGATATGATGCTCCTCGGGGTGCTCGCGCAGTCCGGTCACCTCTGGCAGGTCGATATCTATGCTCCTCGGGCGCTTTCTGTCGAGGTCTGCAAAGAAATCATCTGCTGTAACGGGCTTAGGAGTGCTGCGGAGTATCTTTTCCTCTTTGGGGATGTTTTCCGTGTCAAGCGTGTCGGTATTTATCTGGCGGATATCTGCGTGATGTGCATCGGGAGGCAGCTCTGTCTTGTCGATGAGCTGGTCGGTGTCGATCTTTTCGGCGTAGTTCTTTATGGTGCTGACAGGCCGCGGCAGCGGCTCATCATGGAGACCGGTTATTTCGGGAGATGCGATCTCCGTCACGCCCTTGGGTGCCTTGGGCTTTCTGCCCATATCCTTGAAGAAATCATCGGGATTTACATCGGAAATGGTCGTTTTCGGAGCGGGGGAGGGGATGGCCTCCTTTTTCTTTCCGAAGCTGAACAATGCCATATATGTCACCTCTTGGTATCAGGATCAATTAGGGATGCAATGGGTAAGCCGCAATGCTTTTTAAAGCTCCGCTACACCTGTTTTTAATTGTAGCACAAAAAAGCGCTCCGGTCAATATGTCATGAAACATTTTGCTGCGAAGCGCTGTCGGATATATGTCTTTCATAACGCATCACACACGCACCGCGAAATTTTTGGGGTTCTCGGGATCGTAAAAGACGGTTATCTCCTCGCCTGCCTCGGGAAATCTCCCTCCTGCGCCCACATAGCGGCAGCCTGAATACTGCACGCCCTCCACGGAGTATGTGAAGTAGACCAGATGGGGAAAGGTATCATATGCTCCTGCGTGGAGAGGGGATGAGCCCAGCCACCAGCATTCGCGGACATCGGTTATCACGCCCACTGCGGTGTGGCCGAGGCCTGCGATGCGTTCGCCGTCGGCTCCGAAGGTATTGAGTATGCCCATTCCGTCACCTCATTTCACAAGCTCATGCATGATAAGGCCGGTGTTTATGTTTTTTCATTTATCTTTCCCGCCGAAGGCGGGAAAGATAAATTCGGTTATTCAGGGCTGATCTTGAATAAGCTCCATCAGATGCTCTGCTACCCCGTAGGTCATCATGCAGTCGTTGAGGGAGTTGTGTGCGCCGCTGCTGCTGATCCCGAAATGCCGTGCAAGATCTACCAGCTTGCGTGATGCAAGGTCGGGCAGGAGCACACGGGCAAGATCGGCTGTATCGGCTTTTCCGCCTATGGGGAATTCGGCAAATGCCGCGTTTCGTATGATAAAACCGATATCGAAGCTTACATTATGCCCCACGATGATATCCTCATCGCAGAAATCAAGAAAATCATAGATTATCTTCCCGATGGGCGGCGCTTCCGAAACGGTCTTGTCCCCGATGCCTGTCAGTCCGGTGATAAACGGCGGTATTGGATTTGTGGGGCGCACAAAGCTGTCGAATGTATCACACACGCAGTTTTCCCGCACCCGCACAGCAGAGAGCTGTATTATCTCGTTGACCGAAGGATCAAGCCCCGTGGTTTCAAGGTCTATCACGGTGTAGTCATGCAGCCCCATGAATTGCTGCAGATTTTTTTGCGATTTTGTCATATTTGCCTTTCTTAAAGAAAGATGGGAGCAGGTCTGCTACTGCAGACTGTCGTATAATTCACACAGGAATGCCAGCGCCTCTCTCGGTGAATATTCATCGGGATTGGTCATGCGTATGCGCCTGATTACATCATCTTCCTTCATTGCTTCAAAGGATACCTGTGAATCATCTGCTTTTTCCGTTTTGCGCGACGCACCTGCGGCACCCTCCGCCTCTATTTCGGAAAGCACCTGTTTTGCGCGGTTTATCACAGGCTTGGGGAGTCCCGCAAGCTTTGCAACCTCGATGCCGAAGCTGTCATCCGTTCCGCCCTCGACTATTTTTCGCAGGAATCTGATATCCTCGCCTGTGCGCTTTACGGCAACGCTGTAATTGTGTATGCCCTCTACCTTACCTTCAAGAGCGCAGAGCTCGTGGTAATGAGTGGCAAAAAGCGTCTTGCAGCCGATCTTCTTTCCTGCGATGTATTCGGCTACCGCAGTCGCAATGCTTATCCCGTCAAAGGTGGATGTTCCTCTGCCCACCTCGTCGAGGATGACAAGGCTCTGCTTTGTGGCGTGCTTTAGTATCTGCGCCACCTCGGACATTTCCACCATGAATGTGGACTGCCCCGCAGTGAGGTCGTCGGATGCGCCCACTCTTGTGAATACCCTGTCGGCAATGGATATCTTGGCATAATCAGCGGGAACGAAGCAGCCCATCTGCGCCATTATCACTATCAGCGCACACTGCCTCATATATGTGGATTTACCCGCCATGTTGGGGCCTGTTATAACAGACATCCTGCGGTATTCGGTATCAAGATATATGTCATTCGGGACATATGCTTCATTTTCGGTCATCAGCTCGACGACGGGGTGCCGTCCCGCCTTTATATCGATAACGCCGTCGGCGGATATTTCCGGACGGACATAGCGGTTTTTGAGCGAAACATCCGCAAAGGAGCAGAGAACATCCAGTGCCGCCACAGCCTGTGCGGTGCGCTGTACCTCTGTAAGGCGGGAAGCGATATAATCGCGTACCTCGCCGAATATCTCGGCTTCAAGGACTATGACCTTCTCGCTTGCGCCCGACATTTCATCCTCTGCTTTTTTCAGCTCGGGAGTTATGAATCTTTCGGCGTTTGCGAGCGTCTGCTTGCGGATATAATTATCGGGGACAAGGTCGTAATAGGATTTGGTCACTTCAAGATAGTAGCCGAAAACTCTGTTGTAGCCGAGCTTGAGGCTCTTCATGCCCGTCCGCTGCTTTTCCTGCTCCACAAGCTCCTCGAGTATGCCCTTTCCGTTTCTTATGATATCCCGCAGATGGTCGAGTTCCGCGTTGAAGCCGTCCTTTATCACGCCGCCGTCCTTTAAAAGCTGGGGTGGATCGTCCACGATCGCGTTTTCAACAAGGGCGGATATTTCCCTGAGCTCGCTTATGTTTTCTCTGATCGTCACTAAGAGAGATGAGCCCGCAAAGGCAAGAGACTCCTTCAGCCGGGGCATCTGCTGCGCTGTCTGTGACAGTGCGCGGATATCTCTCGGGGTGGCGGTGCGGTACATCACCTTTGTCATGAGCCTTTCAAGGTCATATACATCAGAAAGCTCGTCCTGCAGCTCATTGAGCGCTATCACGGAATTGTAAAGCTCATCCACGGCGGAGAGCCTTTCGATTATCAGTGCGGGCTTTACAAGGGGCTGCTCGATATAGGAGCGCAGGAGCCTTTTTCCCATGGATGTCTTTGTGTGATCGAGCACCCACAGCAGCGACCCCTTTTTCTCCTTCGAGCGCATTGTCTCCACAAGCTCGAGATTTCGCCTTGCTGTGAGGTCGAGCTCCATGAATTTCTTTTCACGGCATATCCTCAGCTCCGTAAATCTTCCGACGGAGAGACGCTGCGTGTCGTAGATATAGTAAAACAATCCGCATAGTACGGAAAGTGCGGTATCCTCGCCCTTTTCAAGTCCCAGCTCCTCTGTTGTGCGCACGGAAAACTGCGCGAGGAGCATTGGTTCGTTCTCATCGGGGGAGAATTTTATCTCATCGAGCACTGTCTGTGCAAGGGAGAGCCTGCTGCGGATAAACCCTGTTATTCCGGCATTTTCCGATGCTGCCGCGTTCATCAGCACCTCTGCGGGCTGAAAGCGGGAGAGCTCGTTTATAACAGCTTCCGATGCTTCCTTGCCGCTGTGCAGATACAGTTCGGCATCGCCTGTGGAGATATCCGCAAAGGCGACGGCGATCTCAGCGCCTTTTGCATATATCGCCGCGATATAATTGTTGGTATCCTCCGCCAACAGCTTGGTGTCCGTAAGGGTGCCGGGAGTGACGATCTTTACGATATCCCTCTTTACAAGTCCCTTTACAAGCTTGGGATCCTCCAGCTGCTCGCAGATGGCTACCCTGAAGCCCAGATCTATCAGCTTTTTGAGATATATGTCGCAGGCATGGTAGGGTATTCCGCACATGGGGGCGCGTTCATCCAGACCGCAGTCCCTGCCTGTAAGAGTGAGCTCGAGTGCCTTTGACACAACTACCGCGTCGTCAAAGAACATCTCATAGAAATCACCCAGTCTGAAAAAGAGTATGTGGTCGGGGTGCTGCTGCTTTATATCGTAATACTGCTGCATCATCGGCGAAAGCGCCGATCGTTCTACATTCATTGAAAACCTTCCGTTTAGGGCGAACAGGGCAGCAGAACAAAAGCTGCCCGTATCTGTTTGTTATGTGTTGTTATCAGCCGCAGCCGCTGCAGCCTGCGCAGCCGTTGGGGGTGCAGCCCTGGGGAGCGGATGCATCGATGGTCATGGGATCGTGACCGTTTGCGGATGCTGTTATGATATGGTTGACGCTTGCGAGCAGCTCATCCATATCCTGCCTTGCCTCTTCAAATTCGCGCATGGCGGGGTTGTTGGTCACTCTTTCAAAGAGTGCGGTGAGCTCGTCATTGAGCTTCTTTATCTTTTCCTTGTCCTGCTCGGGACGGCCCTGCTCCATATTGATGAGCATTTTTATCGAATGGAACTCGGAAATATCGTCCTGAAGCTGCTCGTTTTCATCGTTTTCGGCCTTAGCCTTGTGATATCTGATATATCTGGGATCGTTCTGTATTGCCTTGCCAAGCTGTCTTGTAAGCTCTATTACTTCCACTTTTATTCCTCCTCGGATCAGGTCATCAGTCTGCCCTCAACTGCCCAGTTGTGGGCGCGTTCCACGAGGACCTTTCTTTGTGTTCCGATAAGCGTGCTGTCGCCGTCTACGAGGGTGATTATGCCCTCATCGCTCTTGCCGCTTATCTTGTCCTTGTGCATTCCGTCAAAGAGCACATCAAGGGTACGGCCTTCAAAGCGCCTGTAATTCTCCGAAGAGATATCTCTCTGGAGTGCAAGCAGCTCTGTCATGCGGGCGGAGATCTCCTCGCGGGGCGTTGTCTCCTCCATGAGCGCCGCCTTCGTGCCGGTGCGCTTTGAATATATGAATGAATATATGTTGTCGTACCGCACATATTTCATCACATCAAGTGTCTGCCTGAAATCATCATCCGTCTCTCCGGGAAAGCCCACGATTATATCCGTGGTAATGGAAAGACCGGGCATTTTCTTTCTGGCATAGTCAACCATGTCGATGTATTTCTGTTTTGTATAGCTGCGGTGCATTGCTTTGAGTATGCTGTCACTGCCCGACTGGAGAGGCAGATGAACGCTTTTGCATATCTTTTTGCTTTCCGCGATCACATCAAAGAATTCCTCTGTGGCATCCTTCGGGTGAGGGGACATAAAGCGCACTCTGAAATCACCGTCAAGGGCATCTATACGCCGCAAAAGCCCGGGAAAATCCGTCTTTTCTTCAAGACCTCTGCCGTAGGAATTTACATTCTGTCCGAGGAGCATTATCTCTTTGCAGCCGTCCGCCGCAAGCAGGCGTATCTCTTCAAGGATGCTTTCGGGGCTCCTGCTTCGCTCGCGCCCGCGTACATAGGGGACGATGCAGAAGGTGCAGAAATTGTTGCAGCCGTACATTATGGAAACTCCCGCTTTGTAGCGGCAGCTCCTGTAAAGCGGCGGAGTCTCGGGGCAGTTGTATCTGCTTTCCTCGGTATCAACGGTGAGCCGTCTTGTGGTGAGCACCTCGTAAAGCAGCTGCGGCAGCCTTTCAACGGAAAATGTGCCGAAGACCATATCCACAAAGCCGTAGGAGCGCCTGATCTTTTCGGCAGTGCCCTTTTCCTGCGCCATGCAGCCGCAGACACCGATGATCATTCCGGGACGCTGCTCTTTTTCATGCTTTAATTCGCCGAGATTACCGTATACCCTCGCCTCCGCATTTTCTCTTACGGCGCAGGTGTTGAGTATCAGTATATCCGCATTTGATCTATCATTGGTCACCGCACAGCCCAGTGATATAAGTATCCCTGTGAGGCGTTCGCCGTCATTTACATTCTGCTGGCAGCCGTAGCTTATCACACAGCAGAGCGGCGGTGATTCCCTGAGGGAAAATATCTCACGGACTTTTTCGGTGTAATCCGTATTGTTTGTATCTGTCACAGTTGTTTATGATCTCCGTATCATTCCTCGGCGTAGTAGGTGTCCGTATCGAGTACAGTGCATACGCCGTCCATATCCGATCTTGATATAAGCATGGTGTCCGCCATGGGGTATATAGCCATGCCGCCCGAAATCTCCCTTATCCTTGCGTAGGCTGTTTCCAGCTTGTCGCTCTGGCTCATTTCGGAAAATTCATCGCTGAAATATTTATCCATACTGAAAATGCCGCTGGAACGCACTGCAAGGGAACAGCCTGCCAGCTCGTCAGGTGCGAATACTTCAGCCTTGTCTGCAAGTATGTCGTGCGCCCACAGGCAGATGAGCATATCCGAGCCTGCGCCGCGGGCTGCGTTGGTCATCTTTCTTGCAAGGGCTGTAAGGTAGCGGTGGCGCTGTGTGCCGTCTGCGATCTCCTCGCCGATGTATTCCACATCCGATTCCCTGAAGGACGGGAAGATGAAGTCGCCGCAGACGATCTGTCTGAAGCCTGCGCTGCCCAGCTCATCCATTATGCTGCAGAGGAGCTCCTGTGCATCCTCATCGTAGGGGCATATCCACGGCTTGCCGCCGTTGTCGGGGTCGCCGTCCAGCCACGCCTGGCCGCTCTTTGTGTGGTACGCGCCGAGCCTGTCATCGCCGTAGCGGTTGTTGTCGGTGAGCGCGGAAACATAGGCGCTGGGGACGAGCCCTCTTGACTGTGCCGCAAGTACTATCTCATCCGCACGCATATTGTTCATCACGGGCGAAGGCGATGCCAGTGCCACGGTGCTGCTGCCCGTTTTGTACCAGTATTTGCCGCCCTCGGTCTTCATAGGAATGAGCACTCCCTCATAGCCCCTGTCAGCCGCGCGGTCAAGTGCTTCGGTGAGCGTTCCCATATCGCGCATATCCGAAACGGAAAGACGGAAGGAGGCCTTCACTGTGTCGCTTGTCTTTTCAGGGCGGCGGGCGGTCACTACCGGATCCTCCGGCGGAGGCGGCTGTGTTTCGCTTGCATGGGCTTCGGGTACGGCTGTTTCACCGGCGGTGGGAGTCCATGTCCGGGTATGCTGCTTTTCGGCCGCTCTTGCCTCGATATACTCGGAAATGGGCTTGGCTGCGCTGAAGCCTATGAACACAAGTGCCACGAACCCCGCAACAGTGAGGACTATTTTCAGGGTGCGGTCATTGTATTTTTTTATCCGGTGATGCCTTTTCGGCTTGAATATTCTTCTTTGTTTTCTTCTCATAGCTTTTTATGCGGCAAAGCCCGCTGTCTGATAGGTTTCGGTTCAGTCCAGACCGCATCCGCGCAGAAATGCCGAAAGCTTCCTGAGCTGTCTGCGCTGATCCGCATAATCCGGATCGTACCGGGACACCTTTTCCCAGAAGAGCGGGCTGTGATCCATATATTCAAGGTGGCACAGCTCATGTACCACCACATATTTTATCGTTTCAGGTGCTGCACACACGAGCTTCCACGAAAGGTTGACCGCCTGCCGCGAGTTGCAGCTTCCCCAGTGGGATGAGGCGGAATTGACCCGTATCCTTGCGGGACGCACTTCCATTTCCCGCGCTGTCTGTGCGGCCATGGGGAGTATCACGCTCTTGGCGATCTTTCTGTAAAGCTCCTCGATAATGGGGAGAAGCTCCCTCATAGGTTTTTCGGGAAGATGAAATGTGTTGTCACGCAGTCCGTAGG
>CAMHMM010000038.1 GCA_946186215.1 uncultured Ruminococcus sp.
GCGACGAGGACAGGATAGATATCTCGATCAGGGATATCGACGGTGTGATAAATGTTTCCGAGAAGGTGTGGGAATTCTGCCGCCGCCATGATATCGAAAAAAGCCGCACTCTCTGTGCGGCCCTGTGCGTCGAGGAGCTTGCGGGGAATATCATAAAGCACGGCACTGCCCGCAATGAGAAGCCTTCTGTTGATATACGGGTATCGTATATAAAAGGAAGTATCAATATCGGCTTCAAGGACAACTGCAGGGCGTTTGATCCTAAAGAGGCGGCCGCGATGTTCAGCCCCGAGGATATCACGCATAACATAGGTCTCCGCCTTGTGAGCAGAAATTCAAAAAGCATGGCCTATCAGAACACGCTGGGGCTTAATATGCTGACTATCGTTGTCTGACGGCCTGCGTTTTCATGATCAGCAGACCAAACGCAAACAACCCCCGAAGCGAAGGCTTCGGGGGTCCGCTTTGCTGTTGATATTACGCTCACACGGGATAGAAAAGCGTTTCGCCGAATGCTGTGAGCATGAACATGATGAACGGGAGAATGAAGTACACGCTGTCGAAGCGGTCTACCATTCCGCCGTGTCCGGGGAATACATTGCCGAAATCCTTAACGCCGTATTCGCGCTTGACAAGGGATGCGGCCAGATCTCCGAATATGCTTATCACATCCGCAATAATGACTATCATCAGAAGTATGGGGATATTTACGCCGAAATTCGTGCCTGCAGCTGCCATTATCGTCCTGTAGATCAATGCGAATATGGTGAATGCGATACAGGCGATCACACCGCCGCCAACTGCGCCCTCAATGGTCTTTTTAGGGGATATATCGGGGCAGAGCTTGTGCTTGCCCATCGTCGAGCCCACAAAATACGCTCCCGCATCGGGTATCCACGCGGCCATCAGCGACATGGTAACATATACGGGGCCGTGTATGGGGCTGAGCTTCAGGATGGATATAAGGCAGGTGGAGGTAAATGCCACAAGTGCGGTCACGGTACACATTACGCACAGCTTGTTGAACGAGAGCTTCTTGTTGTCCGCAACGAAGCCCGCGAACATCAGGAATGCGATCACGCCGCCCGTCAGGAGCCTGAAGATCTCCGGCACTCCGAACCATGTGAGCATAGGCAGCATCACGGAAAATATCTGGCAGAATATATAGTGTACAGGGAATTTCTTGAAGCCCGTTTCACAGACTGTAAGAAATTCATGTGTGCTCAGAGCGGCTATCGCGGCAACAGACAGCGGGTAGAGAAGCGTATTATTGAAGAAATACACCACCAGCACGCCGTATGTGATACCGAAAAATGCCGTAAGCAGTCTTTTTAACATTCAGATTCCTCCGAAACGGCGCGAGCGCCTCTGATATTCTTCGAGCGCCGCATGGAGCGCCTTTGTGTCAAAATCGGGCCACAGAGTGTCTGTAAAGTACAGCTCCGAATATGCCCCCTGCCACATAAGGAAGTTCGATATGCGCTGTTCTCCCGATGTGCGGATGATATAGTCGCAGTCGGGTGCGGGATATGTGTAAAGCTCCCGCGATACCGCGCTTTCGTCTATCTCATCGGGGCTTATCTCTCCCTGTGCCGCTTTCTGTGCGAGCCTGCGCACTGCACGGACGATCTCATCCCGCCCGCCGTAGTTCATGGCCAGGAATATAGTAAAGCCCTCGATATCTGCTGTCTCTGCTTCAAGTCTGAGCATCTTTTCACGCAGCTTGTCGCTGAAGGGTGTCTTGTCACCGATGAATATAAGCCTTGATTTGTCAAAGCGCTCATGCGCCTCGTCAAGATATTCATCGAAAAGCCGCATCAGAACAGCCACCTCTTCGGGCGGCCTCGACCAGTTTTCCGTGGAAAAGGCGTAGCAGGTGACATATCTTATGCCGAGCTCACGGCATTCGCGGAGTATCTTTCTCATGGCCTCCGCTCCGGCCTTGTGGCCGAATGTCCTCGGCATACCGCGTTTTTTTGCCCATCGGCCGTTTCCGTCCATGATGATGCCCAGATGAACGGGAAGTGTGCTGAATTCAGTTTTTGCCATAGCAGAATGCACCGTTAAACGGTCATGATCTCCTTTTCCTTGTCGGCTACTGCCTTGTCAACGCTCTCGATCATCTTGTCTGTGACCTTCTGGAGCTCCTTTTCGAGATCCTTTACATCATCCTCGGTGATCTCGTTGTTCTTCTTCTGAGCCTTGATCTTTTCCATTGTGTCGCGGCGTGCGTTTCTCATGGTGACCTTAGCCTGCTCGCCGTCGTTCTTGACCTGCTTTACCAGTTCTTTTCTGCGCTCCTCAGTAGGCTGGGGGAATGTAAGGCGCAGGCACTGGCCGTCATTTGTGGGGTTGATGCCTATATCAGAGGCCTGTATAGCCTTTTCGATGGTCTTAAGAGAGGATTTGTCCCAGGGCTGGATAACGAGTATTCTTGCCTCAGCCACGCTCACCTGTGCCATCTGATTGATGGGTGTGGGTGTGCCGTAATAATCCACCTGTACCTTGTCGAGTATGGCAGGGTTTGCTCTGCCTGCTCTGATGGTGCCGAATTCTCTTTCAAGAGAGTTGAGTGTCTTGGTCATTTCCTGTGCTGTTTTGATAAGTTCGTTCATGATAATGCGCTCCCTTTTCGGATTATTTGTTGGGCTCTACCAGAGTACCTACCTGCTCGCCCATGCAGGCACGGTATATATTATCAGGATCACTGAGATTGAAAACGAGTATGGGAAGGTTGTTGTCCTTGCACATCGAAGCGGCTGTGCTGTCCATTACCTGCAGGTTCTTTACCAGCACATCATTGAAGGTGAGCCTGTCGAACTTCACCGCATCGGGGTACTTGTTGGGATCCTTGTCATACACGCCGTCCACCATAGTCGCCTTGAGGACGATGTCCGCCTCGATCTCAGCTGCTCTCAGGGTGGATGCGGTATCGGTGGAGAAGAAGGGGTTGCCCGTGCCGCAGCCGAAGATCACTATGCGTCCCTTTTCAAAATGGCGCATTGCCTTGTTGCGGATATAGGGCTCTGCCACCTGTCTCATGGTAATGGCTGTCTGTACGCGCACATCGCAGCCCATGGATTCGAGCACATCCGCTACCGCAAGGGCATTCATGGTGGTTGCGAGCATACCGATATGGTCGGCTCTCGTTCTGTCCATTGCTCCGCTTGATCTGCCTCTCCAGAAATTGCCGCCGCCTACGACTATGCCTATCTGCACGCCTGCATCGGCGCATTTCTTTATGCTCTCGCATATGGGTATGATGACCGAATGATCAAGTCCGGAAGCCTTGCTGCCGGCAAGTGCCTCGCCGCTGAGCTTGAGCAGCACACGCTTGTATTTTACAGCCATAACAACTCTCCTTTTTATACTCGGAGCCAATGCCTGCAGGCCGGTTAAGCCCGATCCTGCGCTTTCTGCTCCGTTTTTCTCCGCAAAAATGCCCGGTCGGCGGCCTGCTGCGCACTGCTCCGCGCATTCCTTATGCATATACTTTTACCATTTTACACTATTTTTCCGCCGTTGTAAATACCTATTTGGAATTTTTACATAAATATCATTCTATTTGCATTTGTCGGCGCTATGCCCATGGTCAAAAAGCATAAATTCACAAAAAATATTTATACATATTACCCAACTGCAAAAAAGCGGCGGGATGATCCCGGCCGCTTTCGCTTTCCCTGTGTACTTTACCGCATAAAACTGCTGCGGCAATGTCCGTATGCCCGTATGTTCATTCCCCGCTGCCGATAAATTCGCGGATAAGGGAATTGGCGGGGATATACCCGGGAGAAAGCGGCTCTATCGCCGAAAGGAATTCCATGAGCTCGTCATAATTGGGGAATTTTTCAAGCTCGTCGGAGGATTCCATCAGCTCCCTGTACATCATCGCCTTGTATACGGGCGGCTCGTGTGCCATGAATGTGTCGATATCTATGTCCGCGCGGGATTTGAAGGGCAGGATATTGAGCTCCTCGCCTCTTGAAACGCTGTCAAACATATCAAAGACCTGCGCGGGGCGGCGGTCCCTGAAAAGCTTGTCCCTGCATATCCTGCGCAGGAGCCTTATCTGGCGCGGGTGGAGCATTGCTCCCGTTTCGGATTTTATCCTCGTGCGAACGGAAACATACACACAGGTGCTGAACCTGTCCGCATCGCCTGTCACGAGGGGGTTGAGGGCATGGATGCCTTCAACTATAAGGAACTCGCCCTTTTCTCTTTTGAGCGGCACAGTGCCCGACCTTGACTGAGTTGCAAAGTCAAACAGCGGCATTGCCACCTCAGCACCCTCTGCAAGGGTCCTCAGGTGCTCCTGGAAAAGAGGGATATCCAGTCTCAGGGGAGATTCAAGGTCGATATTTCCGTCCTCATCCCTTGGCAGTGTTTCGTTTGTGAATTCATCTACCGGCAGGAAATAGTTGTCCATAGACAGCACTCTTGCCTTGCTGCCCTTTCTGATCAGCTCGGCTGCTACCCTGTGTGCAGTGGTGGTCTTTCCCGAGCCCGACGGCCCCGAAAGCAGCACGATGGGTGATGCGCTCTGGCGAAGGATGAGCAGAGCCGCATCCTCCACATAGGCGGAATAATTGTCCTCGGCGATACCTACAAAGCCGGCCGCATCAACAAGGCGCGTATTGATAGATGATGTATTGATAAAGCTATGCATAATGACCTTCCCTGCCGTTGTGTTCGCCTGCCTGTATTTTATCAGAAATACTTATGCTCCCTCGTCAGTCTCAGAAGCATATCAAGACGGGCTTCATTGCGCCATTCGGGGCGCACCATGTAATAGACATAGTTTTCGAGCACATTGATATCGGGCACGCTTCTGCCCTCTATCTTGAAATTGCAGAAACCCATGTCGGAATACTCCCCGTAGATCTGCTCGGGGCTTATGTGAAGCGGTGAATCCGTTGTCTGGTACAGGCTCTTGAGCATACACGGACATTCAAAGCTCTCCGGCTCTGCGGGCTTTCCGCCCTTGTTCAGACTGTCGGTAAGAGTTATCTGGCTTCGCCCTACGGATTTGTAATGCTCGCCTCTGCGCTTGCAGTCGGGAGTACAGCAGGGGTTTATCAGCAGCTCTGCCTTTTCCTTGTGGGGGAGCTCTCTGAGCACCTCGAAATTGTTGTTGAAGTTATAGTCGAGCACCACAAGGGAATAATCCTTTTCAAGCTCTGATTTAAGCTTGTTAATATCCCTTATCTCCTTGCAGGTGGAGGATGTGAGCTTCATATTCGGGAAATTCTTCCTGATATGCTCCTCGAGCATCGGGGACATGACGATGGCCTCGTTCATGCCGTTGTCTGCGGCCTTCATCACCGCATTGCAGAAGGGATCGTCTATATGCCTTTTTTCAAGAAGAGGGTTGGTGAGAGTCAGGCGACAGGCGATGCCTCTGCTGTTGAACTGTCTGAGTATCTCCCGCATGATGCGCACATCAAAGGGGCCTGCAAGATATCTGCCGCCGTTCCAGACCATATTCGGGAAGGAGCCGTATACCGACGCTATGCGGACAGAGCCTCTGAATCTTTCAGGAAAGCGCTTCATGTAGTCCGCAAGTATCAGATTGAGCCTGAAGTGGCGCACAAAATCCGGGATATGATAATTGTAATTCATATTAATTTCCTATCATCATACATCAAAATCGTCATCGTCTGACAGAGGCACATCCGCTGTACTGTCTCTGTCGAGTATATTGCGGCGGCGCAGAAGCCTGTCCGCATTGCGGTAGGCGCGTTCCATGCGGCACCCTGATGACATGAACACATCGGCGATCCTGTCCCTGTCCGCGTTGTCATCTATGAGCTTTGCCCGTATCAGGTAATACAGCCCGACGGTGGATGCAAGCTCGTCTATCTCGCCGCCTGCAAGGGAGCTCGTCGCAATGGCAAGGGCAGTGCCCTCATGCTCTCTGACAGTCTCGATAAGGCCGTTGGTGGTGGTGATGCCCAGCGCTGAGAGCTGCTTTAGATAGTTTTCGGGATCGGCCTGCACCAGCTTTGCACCCGATGCCTCGGCGATCCTGCCGCAGAGTCTGAGATACTGGGGGCACAGGCTGATAAATGCCCGCACGGTGACAAGGTCGATGGGGAAATCCTCGCCGCTCTCGCTGTCTATGCTTTCAAGCACTCTCTTTTCGTATGTGAGAAGATCGGTGCGGATGCTGTCGAATTTCTCGTCGGCCAGCTCCAGAAGCCCTGCCACACGGGCAAACTCGCGGCGTACCGTCTTGGGTATGCCGAAATCCGTCTTGTAGCCCAGATCGTGCTCTATCTCCGCCCATGCGTGCTGGAGTATGGAGCGCATCTGCACCTCGAACTTGACGGCGCACATCTCCTCGGAGTATCCGTTTTCGGGGCGCAGGCTGCATATAAAGTGGAGCGAAACATAGCCGAATGCAGTAGGTGCGATATTCTCGCGCTTATCCACGGAGCGGTCCATATCCACATCGAAGATGCGTCCTACGGCCTCTGCCGCGCGGTCTATATCCGCTGAGAAAAAGCAGACTACTCGAAGTCCCACCACATCGGTGAGCTCGCTTATCTGCGAATATTTCGTCCTCTTTCTTTCCAGCTTCTCCCGCACGGAGTCGAAGGACTTTATCCTGTATGTGATCTGGTTGAAGATTATCCCGTTTTCGGCGATCTGCGCTGCAAGGTCAGTGTATGCTGCTTTCTCAACGCTTTCATAGAGGGGCAGCAGCTCGTCATAGTCCTGTCGTGTGATGTACAAATTGCGTCCCCCGATCAGAATTTTTTCTTTACCGTTATCTCGATGACATCGTTGATCATTCCGACGCTTACATCATCAGCAAGGTTTGCGATGATCGACTTTTCGAGCTCATCCCACTCTTCGGCGAGATCCTTTTCTTCCTTTGCGTTTTCCACATAGTCGCGGTAGCTCATCAGTGACCACATACTGTACTGGCTGTATTCGGGGTTCATGCCCATTTCGTAGAAATCGTAGGGCATTTCCCTTGCTGCTCTTGCCTGGCTGTTTATCATAAACTGTACTGCGATGCAGATCTTGTTTATGATGCCCACTGCGGCTGCGTTCCTGCCTGTGGTGGAAACGGAGAACACCCTGTCCTCATCCACATCGAGGATATCCACAGGAACGATCTTCAGATGCAGGGAGAACACGCCGTCATGGTTTTCCTCTATCCAGAATTCGCCCTCGCCTATTTCAAGGAGCTGGGGGAGCATTGTAACGAGCTCCTCGGCAAGAAGGCGCAGACGGAGAGTTTTCTTTCCGTCAAGTCCTGCATAGCGGGCAACTCTTTCAGCCTCCTCGGGCACTGCCCTAAAATCCTCAAAGTTTCTTTTAAGGGTATAAACATCGGATTTCATAATAACAACCTCCATCTGCCGCAAAAGCGGCGTTATATCAGTTAAGAAATTTTATTTTCACCATTACATAAGGGTAGAAGCCCATTCCGACAAATGCTCCGATGCCTGCGGAAAACGCATCTCTTATCATGCCGCTGCCGCAGATCAGGCCGAACACCAGCCTTGAAAGCAAAAATGCCGCCGCGAAGAACAGGGCCCCGCCAAAAAAGCGCAGCACTCTTGCAGAGAGCCTTGATGTGTTTTCAAATCGGACGAACCTGTCTTCAAAGAGGAACCCGCCGAACACACCTATTGCTATGCCGTAAACGCTCACAAGCTCCGGAACGCGCAGTATCACAACAAAGGGCAGTACCGCCGCTGCTACGACAGCGTAGCGCACCCATTCCCGTTTGATATGCTTTTCCATAAGATCGGCAAGCAGGAAGCCTGCGGCACCCACTGCAAGCCCCATCAGCACATCGGTGGGGTAATGAACGCCCATATACAGCCTTGAAAGCCCCACGAACACGGGCAGTATCACAAGCACCGTCCTGATGACCTTGTTTTTCTGTGAAAAACCGATGGTAAGGCCTGCGGATGTGACCAGTGTGGTATGGGAGCTCGGGAAGGAATAGCCCTGATGCGCCACATCATCCTCTTCACCGTAGGATGACACCCTGCGGCGGCAGTTTATCCCCTCATGATCGAGGTACGGCCGCCGTCTGCGGACGACTGATTTTATCGGGTTTGATATGAGCAGTGAGATCAGCAGTGCAAATATGACCTTTTTGCCCAGGTGCTTGTCCACCGACCAGTAGAGTATGCTCATCACCAGCAGCACGGGAGCGACCTCGCCGACCATAGTAAAAAATGTCCAGACCGCACTCACTATCGGATGCTCAAAGCTCTGCATCCACTGTATGAGCGCTGTCTCCCAGTCCAAAAAGAATGTGACTCCCGTAATCCGCCCTCCCGACAAACAGCATAACCTACAAAGATCATGCATGATATTAACAGGTGTATATTAAATTGTAACATATATTCACACATTTGTCAACTGCCAGTGTGCTTTTTTGGTCGGTCACGCCTCAAAAAGCACTATAATTTTGGGTTTCATGCTGCAAATGAGCAATACCGTTCAAATGAAAGTGCGGGCAACGGTCGGTCTTACCGACCGTCCTTCCTTGAACCGCAGTTTCTGCGGCAGGCCTCACAGCCCCTGCTGCAGTCGTTGCCCCGTTTGTGCTCGGCGATGATATGCACTACCGCACCGATGACGATGCCTGCGATCACCATGATCAGGATAAGATCGAGAATATTCATCACATCACCACACAAGATCTGCAAGATGATAAACAAGACATGATATCACAAGAGCCATGACAGTGTAGTGTATAGCTATCCTCAGCACCCACTTGACCGAATGAGTCTCATGTATCGCTGCGCTCAGGGACATGATGCAGGGCATATTGAAGTAATATGCGAAGATGAACGCCAGCGCCTGAGGCTTGGTGAGGACTTCTGTAAGCCCTTCCCTGACCGCATCGCTGTCTGCCTCAGCTACATTCATCTGCGATACTGCGGACATTACGCTGCTGTCGCTGAATACTGCGGCAAGTGCGCCGAGTGCGCCCTCCTTGCCCATCCACGAAGCTATCCACGCAACGAAGGTCTGCCAGCGCAGGCCGAAATAGATCGTCACGGGCTCTATGGCATTTCCGAATTTATAAAGGATGCTGTCGCTGAAATTGCCGCTCTTGCTGTAGGAAAGAATGCACAGCACCACCGATATCAGCACCACTATGCCGATAGCGCGGCGGAACGCATTGACCATCCTCACCACGGAAAAGCTGAAAAGACTGCCCCATTTGGGCTTGTGGTAGGGCGGCAGCTCCATTATGAGCCCAGTCCTGTCAGACTTGGTAAGGAGCCGTCTGCCGAATATCTTTGATGTGAAATAAAGATGCAGGACAGACACTGCAAACAGCGCCAGTACTATCAGCATCGCGCCGCCGGTACCGAAGAAGGCTGTGCTTATCATCCCGACTACGCCCCATGTAGCGCCGCAGGGTATCACAAAGGCCAGAGCGACAGTCGTGACGCGCTGCGACCAGTTGTCAAGCACTCTTGAGGAGGAACAGCCGCTGACATTGCAGCCGAAATTGACCAGAAATGGCATGACCGCCTTGCCGTGGAGCCCCAGCTTCTGCATTATCCCGTCAAAGCAGTAGGATATTCTCGCCATGTAGCCCACATCCTCAAGGAGCCCGAAAACAAAGGTCGCCCCGAAGATATATCCGCACATACTCACTGTAAAGGAGACCGCAGTCAGTATGCCCTCGCAGAGAAGCGACACCAGAAACGGTGAAGCGCCCGCTTCAAGGAGCATTTCCGAAAGAGGCTCGCCCGCACCGGGGATAAGATCACCCACCGCCATGATGGGAAGCCCTGCAAAAAGTGAAAACAGCAGAGCGCCGAATATCACAGCCACTGCAAGTATTTTACCGCCCACACCCGATGTCGCAAATTTATCGAACCCGCTGAGTGCGGCAGAGCTCTTTGCCCCGCCAACACAGCCCTCAAGGAGACTGTCTATCCATGCGTATTTGCAGCTGCCTGTCTTCGGAGCACCGTTCTCTATGCTGTCCATTACATCCCTGAGCCGCGCATGGTCAATGCCTTTAGTCTGCACTACGGCTTCATAGGCCACCTCGTCGCCCTCGGCGAGCTTTGTGAAGAGCCACATCGGGGAATACACATCCACATCCTCGCCCGAAAGGGCTTCACAGGCTGCGGTGTAGCTTTCACCGAATTTCTCCCTGATGTTCTGCTCAAGCCCTGATGTGTCGAGCATCCATTCCGGTATATCCCCGCTTTCGAGCAGCTTGTACAGCGCATTATAGGAAGCGGGATCTGATGCAACAAAGGGCAGCACGGGGATGCCCAGCTTTTTTGAAAGCCCGTCGGTATCTATCAGCTTTCCCTGCGTCCGCGAAACATCCATCAGATTGAGTATCAGCACACAGGGGAGATGTATCCCCGCGTAATCCGCCAGCATGAACAGGCTTCGTTCAAGCTGTGATGAGTCTGCGACTATCATCATCAGGTCGGGGCGGTTATCTGCGATATAATCGCGGGTAACGATCTCCTCGTCGGAATTGGCCGCAAGGGAATATGTTCCGGGGAGATCGGTGATGATATATCTGCGGCCGTTATGTGTAAAGGAGCCTTCGTTTTTCTCCACAGTCTTGCCCGGCCAGTTGCCCACATGCTGATGTGAGCCTGTCATGCGGTTATACAGGGTGGATTTCCCCGAATTTGGCTGCCCCAGCAGCGCTATCGTCATATCCGACAATTAAAGTGCCTCCGTTTCGATACGGCTGCAGTCATCTGCGTTCACCGCAAGCATGGTATTTCTTATATAGACAAGCAGCGGGCAGTTTGGCTCGCGCCTGATTATTTCAAACACACTGCCGGGGGTTATTCCTACCGCGGTTATCCTGCGCTGGAATGCGGCAGTTCCCGCTACTGCGGTGATCCTGCCCTTTTCCCCGACCTTCATCTCACTGAGCTTCATTATATGACCTTTCCGGAGCCGCTGTGAAACGGCTCCGCATTTTTGTATCGCTTATGCAACCTCTTCATTCGCCCTGTTTATAAGATAAGCAAGCACGAACACCACGGGAGAATTCCAGTAAATGGTGATCTCGTTGAGGGAATAGCTG
>CAMHMM010000039.1 GCA_946186215.1 uncultured Ruminococcus sp.
ATGAGTGGAAAGCCCTCTGCCGCTCATGCCTATGCGCTCTATGGCGCTGTCCACTATCTGCTGGACACGGCGGTTGGTTATCCGCTTCTTCCGCTTTGAAAGAAACAGCGCGGTCTCTCCGTCAACGGCAGGGCGGATCTCAAGATACTCCGTAAGTGCTGCCGCACACCCCTCATTCATGTGGACAATGCGCTCCTTGTTGCCCTTTCCGAGAAGCCTTATCGTTCTGTCCTCGAAATTGAGATCATTGATATTGAGCCCCACCAGCTCGGACAATCTCATACCGCAGTTGAGAAACAGCATAAGTATGCAGAAATCACGCTTATAGTTGTCGTCCTGCGTATCCATCTGCTCCACGAGTCGCCTGCTTGTATCAAGATCCATATACACGGGCTTTGATTTTTTCGGAGACGGCACATCGAGATTGAGAACAGGGTTTCTGTCAAGATAAAAGCTTGCAAGCTTATTGGCGCACAGCGCCTTGTAAAAGCCCTTCAGCGCAGAGACCTTGCGCGCCCTTGTTTTGTCCTTGTTCTTCTGTTCGGTAGCAGTGAAGTTCAGGTACTCATACACATCGGCAAGAGTTATCTTCTTTATCTCCTCGAACGGCACATCGCCGATGGTATCATCATCGCTGCCCATTCGGTTTTTCTTGATATAGCGCAGGAACAGTCTCAGATCGAGATAATACGATTCGATGGTCTTTTCGGAACGGTTCCTGATAACGCGCAGATAGAACAGATATTCCTTTATGTAAGCCGGGCAGTCATTCATATCAGTCATGTTATCACCCTTCAAGGACAGGTGCGGTCTCTGCTCTGAGCCATCCCCGTTCATCATCATCAAGATACGGGGATATGGCTTCATACACTCTGCTGTGATAAGCGTCGAGCAGCACTGCATCCTCCGGCGTGAGATCATCGGTAAGTATGGCACTGCGGTCAAAGGGCACCATCGTTACGGTCTCAAAGCCCAGGAATTTTTCATCGATACGCACGCAGAGCATGAGATTTTCAAGTCTTATGCCGAATTCACCCTCGATATATACACCGGGTTCATCCGAGGTGAGCATTCCCTCCGCAAACGGCGCAGGAGATCTGTCCCTCATGCGTATGCCCTGAGGCCCTTCATGGACATTGAGGCAATAGCCCACACCGTGACCTGTTCCGTGGTTGAAATCGAGCCCCAGTTCCCACAGCGGCTGACGGGCAAGAATATCAAGGTTCACACCGCTGCAGCCTTCTCTGAATCTCTCAGCCGCAAGACGGAGATTGCCTTTGAGCACTGCAGTATATGCCTGCTTTTGCTCATGGGTAAGCTCTCCCAGCGCTACAGTCCTTGTGATATCGGTAGTGCCGCAAAGGTACTGTCCGCCGGTGTCAAGGAGCAGAAAGCCCTTGTCATCAAGGCGGGTATTGCTCTGCTCATCGGCGCTGTAATGCACTATCGCAGCATTGGCACCATATGCGGATATGGGCTCGAAGGACTGATAAAGGTATTTATCTCCCTTTTGGCGAAGCTCTTCGAGCATATCGGAAACGCCTGTTTCGGTCAGCTCACCGCAGCGGCCTGCATACTCAGTCTTCAGCCTGTAGATAAGCTTTGTAACGGCAACGCCGTCTGTGATATGAGCCTTTCTTATATTCTCCTGCTCTGTCCTGTTCTTGCGTGCCTTCATATCCTGAACGGGAGAGGGCTCCTTTATGATGTTCTTTCCGCTCTTTTCAAGTATATCCATGTACACCGCAGAAAGGCACTTTTCATCAGCGCGGATATCGCAGACATGAGCGAATATATCACTGCTTCCGAGGCGGGCTGCAAAGCCCTCATAGTCAGATACAGCTGCGCCGAGGGATGCGAAGTGATCCTGCACCTCAGGCGAAAGAGAGCCTTTACCGGCAAATATCTCCGCATGATCGGGAAATACTATGGCAAAAGCCAGTGCTACGGGATTATATGCGATATCCTCCGCACGGATATTGAAAAGCCATGCGATATCATCAAGAGAGGAGAGCACCAAAGCGCTGCCGCCTGTCTTCTCCCGCACTCTTTTCAGTTTATCTGCGGCACTCTCACCGCTGTATTCGTCCGCAAGCACCCAGACAGGGCTGTGACCGAGGGGGGGGCGGTCTGTCCACACCTCGTCGAGAAGATCATATCCGAGGATGTAGCCCAGCTCAGGCTTTTTGGCTGCAAGCTCGGAAATAAAGGACGCAGAAACTGTCCTGCCGTCCGCTCCCAGAGTGCCGTTTATTTTATCGGCGATAAACTCTGCAACGGTGGGAACACCCTTTTCACCCTGCTTCATAAGCGCAATGCCGCTGCCTGTGAGCTGGCTCTGCGCCTGAATAAAATATCTGCCGTCCGTCCAGAGATATGCAGCATCCTTCGTGACAAGGAGCGTACCCGCCGAGCCTGTAAAGCCCGACATGAACGCCCTGCCGCGAAAATGCTCAGGTACATACTCAGACTGATGATCGTCACAGGATGTGATAAGATATGCGGTCATGCCATGAGCCTTCATGGCATGACGCAGCTTCTGTAATTTTTCCGGAATATTCATCACACACACCGCTTTCAGCCTTTGAGCCCCATGGCACTGTAATAGGATGTAACGCTGATACCGCGCTGCACCTGTGCGGCTGTCATTCCCGGTGCCTGTGTCTTTGCAAGGAATATATCTGCACTGTCGTGGATATCAATGAAATTATCCGAGAATACAGGATCAAAATTCTTCGCCTTGCCCTCGATCCAGACACCCTTTGCAAATGCCTTTGCGGATATGGTGATCCTGAATACCTCGCCCTCATCGGTGACCTTGACGGAAAGCTTGGGATCGGCAAAGCTGAATGTCTTGGGAAGAACATACATATATGTTGCCGAAGAAAGGCTCTTGCCCGTCTGAGTGTTTATAAGGCTGCACTCCACATACTGTGAGCGCTTGTCTGTAACGCCTGTCATCTCATCGGTGAGGATGATCTGATCCTCTGCGTGGAGAGGTGCTATATCAGCTGACACCTCGCCGCTTCTTATGATGCTTCCGTCGGCATTGCGGGAATTCCACACTATCCTTGCGCTTATCTCATATCTGCGCTCAGATGAAACATTTACTGCGATATTGCCGTCCTTGTCATACATGGTGAGAAGCACGGGACTGTAAAATCTCCTTGCGGCACAGTGCAGCGGCTTTAGTCTCAGGAAATAGTCAACAGACGACCATGATATCACGGGATTTGAGTCGTTTACCTGCCAGTACAGCGAGCCTGAGCAAACATTTCTGCAGCGGCGCATATGCTCCACATTCAGGCGTATCGCATCGGACTGCACAAGCTGTGTTGCGTAGATGAGCCCCTCAAAGCTGTATGGATAATGCACCATCTGTGCAAGGTAGTACATGAGCTTTTCATTGCCGTCCTCACACTTCTGATGTGCCTCCATAACGGGGCTCATGAGATTGAGATCCTTCTTTTCGGCAAAGGTCATGACAGTTTTGAGTGACGGCAGTGATTCAAAGCCGTATTCCGAACAGAAGCGGAAGCGATATTTCAGATAATCGCTGAACGGCTTTTTGGAATGCCATACCTCCCAGTAATGCTGGTCGCCTCTGGTTATATCACCGGGCTCTCCGAATCTTCCGCCCGATGAAGGTGAGGACGGATGATAGAACCTGTCTGGATCGAGCTTTTCAAGCAGACGGGGGATAAGCACCTCAAACAGGCGGATATAATCCTTCTTGTAGCTCTGAGGTTGGTCGATATGCCAGTAGAGCCACATACTCTCTATCTCGTTGTTGCCGCACCACAGAGCTATGCAGGGATGATTGCGCAGTCGTCTGACATTCTGGATGACCTCTGCACGCACATTGGCAAGAGTTTTTTCATCGCCCTTGTATACACCGCAGGCAAACATGAAATCCTGCCATACGAGAAAGCCCATCTCGTCGCACAGGTCATAGAATTCATCGCTTGCGTACACGCCGCCGCCCCATACGCGCAGCATATTGTAGTTGGCGCGTTTGCACAGCTGCAGGAGCCGCTTTGTCTTTTTAAGCGATGTGCGGGTGATAAAATGATCCTCGGGGACATAGTTGGCACCCATTGCAAAGATCCTGATGCCGTTTACCACAAAGCCGAAAAATCTGCCGTCATCCACCGTATCCTGACAGATGGTGATCTTTCTTATGCCGACGCGGTGTGACTTTTCATCCACGATATTGCCGTCCTTGTCAAGCACCGAAACGGTGACCTTGTACAGGGGCTGTGCGCCGTAGCCGTTGGGGTACCAGAGCTCGGGCTTTTCTATTACAGCATAGGTATGGGCAAAGCTCTCCGCTGACTGTCTTATCTCCTGCTTTTCTCCGTCGGGATATTCCACTGTGACGAGGAACTCTTCCGCACCTGAATCAAATTCCAGCTTTGTTGCAATATCCAGCGTTACCGTTTTTTCCTTTTCGTATGAGCCAAAATCCTGCCTGATACGCACATCGCCGATCATAGCGGTATTTGCGGCGATTATTTCCACATCACGCCAGATACCCATATCCGAAAGAGTGGGACCCCAGTCCCAGCCCATCATATAGGGGGGCTTGCGTATATGGGTAAAGCCCGGAAGCGTCTGAGCCACACCCCAGAGCGGCTCCTGCGCCTGCTTCTGGGCGATATATTCATTGGGAGAATAGATATATACAGACACCTTGTTGTCCTTTTCGTCAACAAGCTCCTTTATATCAAATGTCCATGTCCTGTGCATATTATTTGCCGTGCCAACACAAACGCCGTTTACGAATATGCTTGCGATAGTGTCGATGCCGTGAAAGCGCAGCAGCAGCATTTCGGAATCGAGCTGCTCGGGCGAAAGGTCGAATGTGCGCTCATAAACCGTGTCACACTCGGAAATGTCGATGTATTTATATTCATTTTCACCGCAGAAGGGATCCTCTATCAGCTTGCTTTCCATAAGCGCTGTATACAAGGAGCCCGGGACCGTGCCCTGCAGATCATAGCTATACTTTCCCGATGTGGTGATATGCCAGTTTCCGTTCAAGAGCTGTTTTATCATCTTCATCTCTCCATTCCTTAAAATTCTTCCGTAACGATCACAGCGCCGTTTATTACCTCGATCACGGCACTGCCGCTGTTGTAATTGCTCACACCCAGCGGGAAATCCCTGTCTACGGAAAATCTGCCGCTGTATTTTGCACCGTCTATGCTGATCACAGACGGCTCAAGTGCCAGTACCGATAAATAACCGCAGCGGGAATATTCACATTTTTCTCCCGCAAACTGCAGGGAGACAACACATTTTTCCGAAATTATCCTTCCCCTGCCGCCGTGCTTATGAATAAATTCCAGTGTCTGTATATTTGCAAGGGTATGGCTGAGCCTGCCGCCCGTGCCGCCGTAGATATCAAATTCAAGACAGCCGAGCCCGAGCCCCTTTTTGACCGCAAGCATGGTGTCCGTATCATCCTTTTCACAGGCAACGGCGATCACCTCTCCGCCAAAGCCCTGAGGATATACGGCGCTGTCAAAATCCCCCACGATAATATCGGGAACGATGCCGTTTTGCTCAAAGAGCCTGTACCCGCTGTCTGCGGCAATATACAAAGCATCCTCTTTCGTTATGCGGCAGGGATCGCCGCCGCCTGCAATAACACACTTTACATTTCCCATGGCTTTACTGCCTTTGCTTCCTCAAACATCAGCTTGTAGCTTTCGTGGCGGGAACGGGATATCTTCCCTGCCTCCACCGCTTCTATGACCGCGCAGCCCTTTTCCTTTATGTGGCGGCAGTCTGTAAAGCGGCACTCTCCGAAATACTCACCGAACTCGGTAAAACAGCCTGAAAGCTCCTCGGGAGCGATATAGGCGTACTGTATGGTGTCAAAGCTTGAAAAGCCCGGAGTATCCGCGATATATCCGCCGCAGAGCTTGTACAGCCTTGATACTCTCGTTGTGTGCCGCCCTCTGCCCAGCTTGCGGCTGATATGCGCTGTTTCAAGCTCCAGCTCGGGAGCTATGAAATTGAGCAGTGTGGATTTTCCCACGCCTGTATTTCCCGTGAAGGCACATACTTTGCCCTTTACGGTATCTGTTATCCTGTCCACACTCGAGCGGTCGCTGTAATCCACTACGATCACATCTATCCCGATATTCCCGTATATGACAGGAATATCCTCATTTACCGCAAGATCGTTCTTTGTCAGTACGATCATGGGCTTTATCCCCTTGTACTCACACACGGCGATGAATTTATCAAGAAGGGTGAGCGAGGGGTGGGGCTGGCAGGTGGAGACCACGAAAAACAGCACATCAAGATTTGCAAGAGGCGGCCTTATTATGCTGTTTCTGCGCTCCTCTATGCCTGTTATCACATTGTCCTCAACGGTGCATATATCCCCTGCAAAGGGCGTTACCTCCTTGTTTCTGAAAACTCCTCTTGCCTTGCAGGATATTATCCCCTCGTCGGTCTCGACGGAATAGACACCGCCGAGACAGTCAAGTATCAGTCCGCGCATAGCCCGTTATGCCTCTATCTTTCCGAAGGATGTAACGATGCCTGCCACATACAGGATCATCATTATCCAGAACGAAACACAGGTGATGCTTATCGCCCATGACCTCTTCTTGTGGCGCTCGGTGTATTCGGGAAGCTTTGCCTTTCCGCCGAAGATCATGATAAGAAGTATTATGAGACCTACAAAGCCGAACAGCAGCAGCACAGAAGCATAGAAGATATTGCCCGCATCCTCATTGAAGAAATACTCCACGAATTCCGAGGATGTAGCAGTCAGATTCAGAAGCATATGCATAAGTATCGAGGGGATGAGAGAGCCTGTTTTTATATCAACATAGGCAAATAACAGGCCGACCGTGAAGGTCATGGTGCTCTGCGGGAGATTTCCGTGCATCAGACCGAAGCACATGGCCGAAAATACAATGGCAAATCTCTGGCTAACATTGGCAGCCCTGCGCATTATTACGCCCCTGAAAAGCAGCTCCTCCGCAACAGGCGCAAGAAGCACTCCCGAGAGGAATTCCGCGGCAAGATACATGGGCGAAAGGTCAGACTCAAGATCATCGAGCCCCTTTATGGGAGATATATCCACAGCAGAAAGGCCGTTTAAAATGAGCAGCTCCATGAGGATGCCGACAGCATAGAAAAACATCATCACCATAAGACTTGCCGTCATAGGCCCCGCCTTTATCTTCGATGTATTCAGGTAGTCCGACATCTTGTTGTGCGATGAATGCTTATCCACCGCAAACAGGATAAAGCAGAGTATGATCGACGGCAGTGTTCCCGCAAGGCTCATCACCCAGTCAACCATCGTCTTACCCTCATCATTGATAACAAACTCGTATCCTGCCGCCTTTATGGCAGCCGCGATCAGCAGCCCGATGATCTCCACACCGAGTATATGTATTATCCCGTAGGAAAATGTGGCAGAAAGATGGCTTTTGATATTGCGCCGCTCGAACGGATCGGGTGTCACACTGCCTGCAGGTGCTTCCATAGGCATATAGCTGCCGTAGCCGTTATTGTATGAGGCGTATGAATATGTCGGCGTATAGGGCGTATATGGTGTATACGGAGCATAGCCGTTATACGGATTATATGTGTTGTATGGATTGTACTGTTCGTTATTATACAAAAGCCTTTCACCTTACCTTATATATCTTATCATCCCGATAGATTTTCCCATGATGGTCTTATTTTCGCTGTCGGGATAGCGAAATCTTGATACACCCTCGTTCTCGGAGGGAGAGAACACCGTGACAAATTCCTTTCCGTCCGCATCGAGCGCGATAATGATATCTCCGTCCATTGCATAATCCTGCATCTCAAATATGAAGATATCCCCCTGCGCCGCTCTTATCCGCGTCATGTTCTCGGTGATCCTGTATGCAAACAATTTGCCGATATTGAGCCTGTCGGGGAGAAAATAGATCTGCTCAGAGTATTCGTCAAATTCGGGTACCCCATGCGGGAAATTTACCGCAACAGGGACACTCACCGGGCGCTGTCCCGCAGTACGGAACTGTCTGCCGTCCGTACCCGTGCGGACGAGGAGCCCCTTTTCCGTCAGCTTATTGATATAGCCGTAGCCTGTGGCGGAGGAAGTGAAGCCCATCTCGCCGCACACATCGCGCACAGAGGGAAGAAAGCCCTCCGATTCGCATTTTTTTATATAATCAAGTACCCTGCGTTCGTTCTCTGTCATATTAATACCATTTTTAATCAGTCGGCAAAGCCGACAGCTACCCGTACATTTATTCACAAAAACCGTTTGATCTGCGGCTCGGCAACCTCAGTCAGTGGTCGGCAGGATGCATCATCCGGCAAGGCCGACAGCTACCCGTATGCTATTTTGCAAAAATCGTTTGATCTGCGGCTCGGTAACCTCAGCCAGTGGTCAGCAAGATGCATCATCCGGCAATGCCGACAGCTGCCCGTATGCTCATTTCAGACTGTGTTTTACTTCATATACCTATATACGAGATATCATTATTGAGCATTATACTTCTTTTCAAGCTTATCAAGGATAAGATGAGCGCATTTGTTGATATCGCCGCAGCCCATCGTAAGGATAAGGTCGCCCGGCTGTGCATTCTCCGCAGCATACTCCGCACAGAGCTCAAAATTCGCATCATGCTCCTGCACATCCGCAAAGCACACTGCGCCCTCCACCTTTTTTGCCAGATCAATGTCATAGATATTGTATGTATTCACCTCACGGGAGCCCATGATAGCGGTAATTATGCACTTATCGGGAACAGACAGTGCATCTGCGAACTCATCGAGCAAAAGCGCCGTTCTGGAGAATGTAAAGGGCTGGAACACTGCCCAGACTCTGTTAAAGCCCATTTTGACTGCCGCTGTGAGCGTAGCCTTGAGCTCCGTGGGGTGGTGGCCGTAGTCATCGCATACAGTGATGCCGTTGACCTCGCCGTATTTGTCAAAACGCCTTTTTGCACCTCTGAACTCTTCAAGTCCCCGTGCTGTCTCCTCCGCGGAAGCGCCGCTCTCAAAGGCCGCAGCACAGGCCGCAACAGCATTGAGCACATTATGCTCACCCGGGATATTCAGCACACAGGAGGTATATTTTTCGCCGTTATGGAATATATCAAAGGAAATCTTCAGGCCGTTTTCGCACCTGACATTTTTTGCATACCAGTCGTTCGTTTCCGAGTAGCCGAAGGTAACAACAGGAACAGTTATCCTTTCCAACGCCTTGCGGGTATTATCGTCGTCGCCGTTGGCGATGACCATTCCGGAGGCATTGTTGCCGAATTTAACAAACGAATCGATTATATGGGAAAGATCCCCGAAATAATCAAGGTGATCCTCATCGATATTGTTTATAAGGGATATCGCGGGATGAAGATGCAGGTAATGATCCTTGAACTCGCAGGCCTCACAGACCATCGTGTCGTCATCACCAATGCAGCCGCTTCCGCCTATGAGCGGAAGCTTGCCGCCGATATACGCTGAAATATCCCTGCCTGCTGTTTTGAGTATGGTGGTTATCATTGATGTGACTGTGGTCTTGCCGTGTGTACCGCTGACACATACTGCATTTTTGAACCAGCCGGTAATGATGCCCAGAAGCTCGGAGCGCTCGAGCATAGGAACTCCGCTTGCCTTTGCTGCAACAAATTCCGGATTGTCGCTCATTATTGCCGCAGTGTAGACGATCAGATCAGCGCCTTCTATATTTTCCGCACGCTGTCCGAGGGGGCAGACTGTGATCCCCATTTTGCGAACAGCCTGTAAAGTGTCGGTCTCATTATTATCCGAGCCTGTGATATAAAATCCTCTTATATGCAGCATCTGCGCCAGCGGATACATCCCACTGCCGCCAATGCCGATCATATGTATATGTTTCTTTCCGTCAAGAATATTATTGTTTTCAGATATCACGAAAAATTCACCTCTAATAATAGATAATTTAAATTTTGTTAAAATTAAAAGCGATATTGTATATTATAATAATATATGTCGATATTAACAGACAGCTAATAATGCTGATGCATCTTGACAGATGCAATTTTTTCTTCATGATATAAGGAGGACATTATCAAATGACAATCACGGACATCAAAATCAGAAAGATCATACCGGAGGGCAGGCTCAGAGCCATAATCTCCATTACCATCGACGGTATGCTCGCTATCCATGACATAAAGGTCGTGCAGGGGGACGCACGCCTCTTCGTGGCAATGCCGAGCAGAAAAGATGAAAACAATGTTTTCAGAGACATCGTTCATCCCATCTCACCCGAGGCAAGACAGGCCATCGAAGGACAGATCCTTGAAGCTTACACAAGGCACATCGAAATGATGCAGGCTGAGGCAGAAGCAGAAAGTGCCGGTCTTATCTGAACATAAGAACATATCTGAACATAAGAACATAACCACGATCCCGCTTTCGAGCGGGATTTTTTTGCAGGCTGAGCCTGCACCCACCCGCATGCTTATTTGTCGCCAACTCCCATTTGCGGCAATAACAGCAGGCCGGATCTTCATTCCAGATTGTTTATCCTCTTAAAATCGCCAATTATTGACAACTGATCACTCTCAGCCAATTACCGCTCAATTGCAGCAAAGCAGCTTATATGTCTTCAATACTGCTATCTGTGTCTTTGCATCCGGTATTTCCCCGTTCATTACCATATCCACGGCTTTGTCAAGAGGAACATACTCCACATCAAGGAATTCTCCCTCATCGAGGTGAGCCTCGCCGAATTCAAGGCCTCGTGCAAGGTACATATGTATCTTTTCGGTAAGGTACGCAACAGAGGGGTAGCACACGCCGAGATACTCAAAAGAGCGGCAGGACGCACCTGTTTCCTCGCTCAGTTCCCTGAGCGCCGCGCTGCGGTGATCCTCCCCCGGTTCGAGCTTTCCTGCGGGTATCTCCAGAAGCGGCTCACCGAAGGCATATCTGAACTGTCTTACCATGATTATCCTGTTGTCATCCGTAAG
>CAMHMM010000040.1 GCA_946186215.1 uncultured Ruminococcus sp.
GTGACAGACTTTACAGTGTTCGACAACGGAAAGGTATATATTCCGTTGAATCTCACCAACATAAATGCCAGCGATGTAGATCGCGCAACTGTCAACAGCCTGAATCTGTATCGTTTTAAATTAAGCGACTACGGCTACGGAAATGGCAGCTGCAACTCTGTTGTCAATACTAATGAAGTATTGATTGCAGACGGTGCGAATACAGACTACGGATATACCAGCGCTGTACTCAAAATCACCTGTGCTCTCGCAGTTCCCCAATCCATAGTTTTATCAGAACTCCCATACAAATCAAATTATATTAAAGGCGATCCCCTTGATCCTTCAGGCGGCAAACTGAAGATCACATACGATGACAATTCCACCAAGACTATTCTTCTTACCGCAAACATGGTGTCAGGCTATGATCCCAATACCGAGGGCAATCAGGTACTCACTGTGACCTACGGTGGTCTGACCACTACCTTTAATGTAACGGTCAATGCCGGACAGTCGGATAATATAGGCTCCTATTCCCGCAGCGTTACAAACGAGGACAGCAATCCTTATTTCGGCAAATGCAGCACTATTGAGGAGAACTATACTGCTAACAGCGGAAAGGCATATACCTTTGAGCCGCAGTTTGTAAAAAAATCAAACGGGCACAGGATACCCGCTCTTGTCATTGACAATTCAGATATAATAGGAAATAGTCCTATCACAGAAGCAGTCATGACATATGGTATTACGCCATCTATTTCACAAAATCCAATCCGTGGAACCGCGTTAAAAATGACGGTCAAGCTGACATCAAGCAAGGCCAAAGTGACTGTCGATCCAGAATGGATCTATGTTGACAGCAATGGCATGATCGACACAGATAATGACGGCAGAACGGACTTTCCTGTTTTCGGCAATGGCAAGGTATGTATACCGCTGTTTTGCAACTTTATCCAGGAAGCTGATGTAGACCAGGCAATAAGCAACTACTTTAATTTTTATTCCTATGATCTTATAGATTACGGATATAGCGCTGGAACTGACTATATATCGGTCAAGAACACAAATGAAGTCATAGTTGCAGACAGTGGTTGTGACTGTGGATTCACAAGTGCAACGCTCAAAACCACTTACAGCCTTGCTTCTCCCGTATCTATCGCATTATCATCGCGTCCCACCAAGACAACATACACTGTTGGTGATAAGCTGGATCTTACAGGCGGCAAACTGAAGATCACATTTAGTGACCGTTCCACCTCGGTAATCGACCTCACCGAGGATATGGTCACAGGCTATGATCCCAATACATCTGGCAACCAGACATTAAAGGTAACTTACGGCAGTCTGTCCACTACCTTTAGTGTAACTGTCAAGCCGCTTCAGGGATTAAAGGTAAGCATTGAAGCTCTTCCCGACAAATTAGATTACTTCCTCGGCGACAGCCTTGATCTCTCCGGCGGAACGCTTAAAGTGATCTATGGCGACGGAAGAACAGAAACCGTTTCAATGACACCCGACATGGTGACAGGCTTTGACAGCAGCAAGAGCGGTGTCAAGAAGCTCACCGTCAAGTATCTCGGACAGTCGGCCACATTCAATGTGAATGTAACGATCGATCCTAATAACGCTCCTGTCATGATGGACGGAAACGGCTATGAGACCATCGCAGAGGCACTTAAAACCATCACCCGCAGCGGTGAATACCATATCGACATTACACGAAGCGTTACCGAGAACACCATTAACCTTCCTGCAAAGGCAGGCAAGATAATCCTCGGCGGTCAGGGCACTATCCTGACCACAGGCATCACCGCAAACTGCGATCTCGAACTGGGGTGCGCTGTAAAATCCTCCAAGGAAAACTCCAAACCCACACTGAAGGCTGCGGCAGGCACTACCGTTACCATTTGGGGTATGGCAGATCTTGGTGCGGTATCAGGCGCAAAGGGCTCTAACCTTTATATTGAAAACCGCATCAGTGCAGTTTCTGTTTCCTCGTTCGACAGTGTCGCTGCATTGGGTACGCTTACTGTATCCGACAAGATATCGGGCATCGGCCATTTTGACGGCACCCTTTGTATGTCAGGCGGCACAGCAAAGAACACCGCACAGATCACATCTGTCGGATCTGCAATGATAACACTGAGATCGGGCTCCCGCGACAGCAAGGGCAAGCTTGTACTCCCCAAGCTCACTATAACCGAAATAGTAGTAGAGCTCGACATTGCCGTTGAAGATACAAACGGAAGACAGATAGATCTCCCTGCAGGTCAGCCCATAGCATATTCCGGCGGCAGAGATCCTCTTGATACAAGCCTGATCGTGATCTTCAATGATTCGGAAGGACATTCCGGCACTCCCGCAGAGGCATTTGCATACGGCAAGGAAATACGCGCTGAATATGCGTATGTATTGTATGTTACTTGCGCAAATAGTTCGGCATCAGGATACTATCCCAATTTCGAAACTCTCTTTGATCGTATAAGTTCAGATACAGCATCCGTCGGATTTTATTATATCTATCTTAATAGCGACATTCAGCCGGAAAAATTCACCCTTCCCACAGCAAAGCATATTAAACATCTCTTTATTTCCGGAGACGGAACTGCTAAGGTTCCTACACTGACACTGCCGGGCATTACCTCGCTTTCTCCCAAATATGACCTCGGCCTTTATAATTTGACCATAAATAATGAAAAGAACGGCAGGCAGTCAAATCTTACCATTTCTGCAGCAGCAGATACCGAACTGACGCTTGAAACAATCAATTTCATGATACCGACCTCCGTAAGCGGTACCAAGACATCAACTCTCCTTGCATATAATAACATATCCGTCAAGGATGTATCCACCTTTGCACATATTACAACAGATGGACTTTCCGTAAGCGGCAAGCTCAGCGGAGTCAACGAATTCAACGGCACATTGAAGCTGACAGAAGGCTCTGCAGCCAACACAGCACAGATCACCAGCATAGATGAGGCAACTGTGATACTTACCGCAGGCCCCCGCGACAGCAAGGGCAAGCTGGTACTTCCCAAGCTTACCGTCAGTGATATAAGCGATAATATGCTTATCCGTGTTGTGGACAAAAACGGCAGGGAAACAGATCTTCCCGCATCACAGATAATCGCATATGCAGGCGGCAAAAACTCAATTGCAGGCAGGATAACCATTGATAACCGCATCGAGGGCACGACCGACAAGAGCAAGGTAAAGGCATATGCATACGGCAGCGAGATCCGCGCTGAATATGCAGATACACTTGAGCTTAACTGTTCGACAAGATCTCTCTGCAGGAGCTACCCCAATTTTGAAACGCTTTTTGCGGATATAGCTGCTGATACCGGCAACACTGACGGCAGATACGAGATCTATTTCAACGGCGACTATGCCCCCGAAAAATTCAATCTTCCCACCGCATCACATATCAAGGTAATAAACTTCTACGGCAGGAACAATACTCTCACTCTCCCGGGCGTTTCCGGCCTTACATTCAAACACAGTGTCGGGATCAGTGATCTGGAGCTCTCAAACATCAAATCGGGCAAGGACACTCCCATGTCCATCAGCGTGGGCGCAAACTGCTGCCTCTCCCTGTGCAATGTCCGCTCGACCTGCATCAAGGAACTCAAGGGCACCAACACATCAATGCTCACATATTCTTCAAACTGCGGCGACCTTACCGTGCAGAATATCAGCACCTTCTACAGCATCGACACCGATGACACCGCGTTTATCAATGTAACAGGCAAGATAAGCGGCATCAACACACTTAACGGTAGGATATTCATGAGCACACCCGCTGCAACAAGCACCGCAGCGATAGATAATATCGGCACTGCTAAGTTCCTGCTCGCAGCAAAGAATAAGGACAAAAACGGCAATTACATCATTCCTAAGCTCACTGTAAAGGCTGTTACAAATGCGCTCAACATTCAGGTATTCGACAATCCCACATATGTAATGACCATTCCCGACGGTCAGCCCATCGTTTACAACGGAGCAAAGGCTGATTTCGGAGATAAGATCATAGTTGAAAATCCCACCACCGCCTGCAGTGATACATCCAAGATCGGTGCATTCCTCTACGGTAAGGAATATCGTGCAGAGTATGCCGAGGCGCTGACTCTCGATTGCGACAATCCGGAAATAGCACGCAACTACCCCAACTTTACAGTGCTTTTCGACAAGATCAACGCTGACAACAACGGATATTATAGTATTATCCTCAATGGTGATATCACTGTAAAGGATAAATTCACGCTTCCTGCAAAGGGCGGCAAGGGAATAGGCATCATCGGCAACGGATATTCTCTGTCACTTCCCGGAACAGCCACACTTTCGACCAAGTATGAGCTTTATATCAAGAATACAAAGATATATAACTACAACGCAAAGGGTGTATGGGCACCTCTTGCAATCAGCTCGACTAACAAGGTGATCTTCAGTGATGTCATGTTCTACGGTTCCGTAAAGGCCGATGAGTTCATCGTATCTGATTACATAAACGGCTCCACGCTCATAATGACAGGTATCGATGTAAACTACCTCAGAGGCTATACAACATTTATTGATATCGATCTTCCTATCAAAATGACACTTGTGAACAGCGGCCAGTACAAGGTAAAGACCGCACTCCGCACATTTAACGGCGACGATGACTGGACATGGCATGATAAGGATAATAACCCTGTATGGCAGTTCAATGGTCACGGATACTTTGAGATGACCATAGTTGACAAGAACTTTAACGAGGTAGTATTCCCCGAAGGAAAGGTTTCCACAATATTCGGCACCTTCAAGGGCAACGAACTCGGAAACGGCTCCGAATATGTTCAGATAACCAACAACGGCGGTCTTGCTCCCTTTGTAAAGCAAGGCAAGCTGGTAGTAGAACCTGCTTACGCTCCGAGATATTCCTCAGAGGTAACATACCGTGCTCTTCTGGTGGGAAATGATTTCTTTGAAAATTTGCCCAATGTACAGCACAGAAACCACGGCGATGTGAGCATGATGAATGATCTGCTCCACAATGTCCGCGGTTCTGAAGGCGGCAAGTACCATGTTACTACCAAGTTCGACACCAGCGCAGCGGATCTGCTGGATGCCATCAGCACCACCTTCGCCGATGCAGATGACAACGATGTTTCCCTCTTCTTCATCTCCACTCATGGCGAGGCAGAAAGCGATAAGTCCAGTCCCTATTATCTTGATTATGATCATGAGTACAAGGGCAGCCTGCAGATGAGCTACGGTGATAACTTAAAGCTTGGCGATCTTGCAGGGGCACTTGCGGGAGTAAAGGGCAAGGTAATCGTATTTATAGGAAGCTGCGGTTCGGGAACGGCTATCGAACCCAGACCTAACTCCGGTGAAGACACACAGGAATATGCAGAATTTGATCCCCAGCTCTTCAACAAGCAGGTAACAGAAGCTTTTGCAGCGTTTGATACTTATGTTCCCGACGGTGACGAGGATAACTCCGGTGATTTCCTGGGCTACAACAACAAGTTCTATGTTATCACTGCCTCGGATTATGAAGAGGTAAGCTGGAGCTGGTATGAACAGGAAAATGCATATTGCAATGCTTTTATGTTCTGGATAATGTATGCGGTCGGAACATCAGGAAAAATGCCTGCAGATACCAACAAGGATGGAGTGCTCACACTCAACGAGCTTTATTCAGACATTATTGAATGGAATAATTACGAATATTCTATGTTCTGGAGCGAAGAGAAGCAAGATTGGGTACAGCAGCACGCACAGGTTTACCCCAAGAACAGCGATTACCCGCTTTTCAGAAGATGATCTGAGCACAATACACAATAACACATAGCATAAAAAGCTCCCCCGATGTCATACCACATGACATCGGGGGAGCGGCTTGTGTTTCGTCAGCGGCTGCGGACAATGGCGGCCGCTGATCACTTTTGGGCGTTAATATCGGCCTTAACAGACTTTACAGTATCTAAAAATATCTCGCTGAACCCGGAATCAAAGCTTTCAAGCTTCTTGTTGACCTTCTCAATTTCCTCCACCAGCTTTTCAGCTTCCTTCATATCTTTTTTGGTAGGGTTTTTGATCTTTTCAAGCTTTTCATACTTTTCGGAAAGATCGATAAACTCCCTGCAGATGTCGCTGTAACCACGCTCTTTGGCAGCAGCTTTAACGATCTTCTTCTGCCTGGAGGCATATTTTTTCGGAGCCTTGATCCCCTCGAGCTTTTTCAAAGCCTTATCGGAATCATCGAGAGCCTTTCTTGTCTTGGAGTAATCGCCCGTTTTCAGCCCATCGATAACGGACTGTGAGCATTCAGCATACTCATGGAAGCCATTTCTGAGCTGCTCCATATATTTCTCAGCATCCGACTGTTTAGCTTTTGAAGCCGTCCTGACTGTCATGACCTCTGCACTGACTTCCTGCCCAGTCAGCGAGAGAAAATTGCCATCGTTTGCGCTCCCCACACCTGTGATCGTGGCAGCAAGGGCAAAGGACAATACAAATGCGGCTATTCTTCCTGTTTTCATAATAAACTCTCCAAAAACAAAATTATATTTCCTGTCACCGTTGCTATGTCTCTTACAGACAGTATACTAACACATTTCAGGGCGCTCATCAATATAAATTCCATTATAAACAGATTAAAAAGCATTAATGCAGCCTTTTCCCGATAAAGGCGCTGCTTTGTGCTATATTCCTGTGTGGAATAATAGCAGGTATAAAAGCTCCGAGCCGCTGATAAGCGTTTCCTTTCAAATGAGAGTACGGGTAACAGCGGCGTTTCGCCGCAGTTGACAAATCCCCGTTTTTATGATACAATAACCGAAATAACCTGTAAAACCGAACATTGATACGATACCACATGACTTTTTATGCTGACAGGATCAAGAGGTAAAAAATGAAAGAAAATACCGGGGAGAGATTCCCCACCAGAATATCATTCATCATGTTTGCGCTCAGGGGCAGCCTCGGCTTTTTTATCGTTTCCATGCTGCTCTCTGCGGGCACAGCACTGCTCGATCTGATAAATCCCCGCATCGTCTCCTGCGTAGTCGATAATGTACTGGGCAGCGTACCCGTTTCGGAAGGCACATTCAACGCATGGCTTCTCTCGCTGGCAGGCGGTGCGGACAATGTGCGCCTGAACCTGTATATCCCCGCTCTGGCAGTCGCAGGCGTTGCGCTTTTCGGTGCGCTGGCGCGTTACGGTCAGTTCATGTCCAACTCCGCAGGCGCGGAAAAGCTGGTCAGACGCGTAAGGAATGTCCTTTTTTCACATACCGACCGTCTGCCCATGTCATGGTACGACAAAAATAAAACAGGCGATATCCTCCAGCGCTGTACATCCGATGTGGAAACGGTAAAGCAGTTTGTTTCCGTGCAGCTTACATCCTTTGTAAGGATAATTTTGCTGATGGTGCTGAGCATCGTGTTCATGGCAGGGATAAACATCCCTCTCACGATAGCCGCCGCCGCATTTCTTCCTGTCATAATCGGCTATTCCGCATTTTTCCACGGGAAGATAGGCAAGACCTTTATGCAGGCCGATACAGAAGAGGGCGTGGTTTCCTCGATAGTGCAGGAAAATCTCACAGGCATCCGCGTAGTCAGAGCCTTCGGCAGAGAGGCCTACGAATGCGGGCGCTTCACGGAGAAAAACGAAAAATATACCGCGCTGTGGGTCCGCCTGATGGATCTTATGGCGGCATTCTGGTCGGTAGGAGACCTGATATCCGGCCTGCAGATCATGATAATCGCCATACTCGGTGCGGTGTTCTGCGTAAACCACGGTCTCACAGCCGGCAGCTATATCGCCTTTATTTCCTATAACTCCATGCTTGCGTGGCCTGTAAGAGAGCTCGGGCGAACAATCGCCGACCTCAGCCGCGCAGGAGTTGCGGTGGACAGGATAATCTATATCCTGCGCGCGGAGCCTGAGAATATAAACGATGATGTCCTTTCCCCCGACACAGACGCAAAGCCGCTGATAAAGCTTGAAAATGTTTCCTATTCCTACATTGACGGCACGGATGTGCTCAGCGAGATAGATATGTATGTTGCCCGCGGCGAGAAGATCGGCATAATAGGCGGAACGGGCTCAGGCAAAAGTACGCTTACCGATATACTCATGCGCACCTGCGATCCCGCAAGGCTTCGCGGCAGGGTGACATACGGCGGAAAGGATGCATCGCAATATCCGCTGGCCGATTACAGGCGCAGATTTGCAAGAGTGCTTCAGGAGCCTTTTCTCTTTTCGGGAACGATCTCTCATAATATCGGCATCGCATCGGATGATATCAGCGGGGATAAGATAAAGCAGGCCGCAGAGGATGCATCCCTTATGACGGCGGTGGATAAATTTCCCGACGGGCTGAAGACCTTTGTCGGTGAAAGAGGAGTCACGCTCTCGGGCGGCCAGAAGCAGCGCTGCGCCCTTGCAGCCTGTCTTGCAAACGCAGACCGTGCGGATGTGCTGATACTCGATGATTCCTTCTCAGCACTCGATGCCGAGACAGATTCTGCAATAAGAAAAACACTTTTCACGAAGTACCCTGATACTACAATGATAATAATCGCTCACAGGATCACAACGATAGCGGGCTGCGACAGGATATATGTGCTCGATAAGGGCAGAGTTGCGAATGTAGGCACTCATGCAGAGCTTATCACACAGGAAGGGATATACAGGGATATTTATGAACTCCAGTCAGGAAAATAAAAGACGAAAAAAACGAAGTCTGCTCGCCATGATGATGACAGTCAGCAGACCATACAGGCGGGCACTTGTCGTTATGATAATACTTGGTGCGTTCACCACTGTATGCGATTCGCTGTTCCCGCTTTTCAACCGCTATGCCATAGATAATTTCATCGGCAAAGGCACTCTTGACGGTCTCGGGATATTCACGGTGCTCTATGTTGCGCTGCTCATTCTGCAGACCATAGCTACATTCATATCCACAAAGATATGCGGCAAGATAGAGGTATCTGTAAACCGCGACCTGCGAAACAGTGCCTTCACACATCTCCAGAGCCTTTCACTGTCGTACTTCAACAAAAACAGCATAGGCTCGGTACATTCCCGCGTTATGAGCGACACCTCGAAGATAGGCGAAACTGTCGCATGGCGGCTGATGGACATTGTCTGGAGCACCGCATACCTGATAAGCGTGCTGGTAAATATGGCGCTTATCTCTCCCCGTCTGTTCGGCATAATAGCAGTGATGATAGCCCTTGCATCGCTGATGACATTCTTCTTCCAGCATAAGCTCATCGCAGTCAACCGCCTTATCAGAAAGCAGAATTCCGTGCTCACAGGCGATATGAATGAGATGATAACGGGCATCAGGTCGGTAAAATCCATGGCCATCGAGGGCAAGGCCGAAAAAGCCTATTCTGAGGACACAGGAGAGATGCAGAGGCTCTCCGTGCGCTCAGGACATATATCCGCGGTATTCTCGGGTGCAATAAGCATGGTGGGCGCACTCGTGCTGTCTGTGGTGCTGTGGCAGGGCGGCACGCTCACACTCAACGGTGCCATGATGATAGGCACTCTTTCCGTATTCATGTCCTATGCGGTGGGTATGCTGTGGCCGATACAAAACCTTGTTACGACACTTACCCAGATAGCCACCATCGGCGTAAACTGGGAAAGATATATTGACCTTATGGAAACTCCGCCGGATGTTTCCGACAGTCCGGAGGTCATTGAAAAATACGGCACCGCCTATGAGCCAAAGCTTGAAAACTGGGAGGATATGCACGGCGAGGTAAGGTTCGACCATGTTTCCTTTGTCTACCCCGACGGATATTCGGAGGTACTCTCGGACTTCTCTCTCGATGTGCCGCAGGGCAGCATGACGGCGATAGTCGGCGAAACAGGGGCAGGAAAATCCACCCTTGTAAACCTTGTCTGCCGCTTTTATGAGCCTACCTCGGGGCGTGTGCTCATCGACGGAAAGGATCTGCGCGAGCGCTCGGTAATGTGGCTGCACAGTCATATCGGCTATGTACTCCAGACACCGCATCTGTTCTCGGGAACCATCCGTGATAATCTGCGCTACGGCAAGCCCGACGCAACGGATGATGAGATACGAGCAGCACTTGCAGCAGTTTCTGCCTCAGATATCGTTGAGGGGATGGAAAAAGGCCTTGACAGTCTCGTTGGCGAGGGCGGCGGCTCGCTCTCCACAGGGCAGAAACAGCTCATCTCCTTTGCAAGGGCAGTACTTGCCGATCCGGATATACTGATCCTCGATGAGGCAACCGCATCGGTAGACACAATAACAGAGAAAAAGATACAGTCCGCGATAAAAACTCTCACTGACAAACGCACATCATTCGTGATAGCACACAGGCTCTCCACGATCACAGGAGCTGATATGATAATCGCCGTTCACGACGGACGCATCGTTGAGCAGGGCACACACAGAGAACTTATGGAAAAGAAGGGCTATTATTTCAGGCTCTACACCCGCCAGCATGAGGACATAGACGGCGTTCTCACAGGCTGAGCCTTTAAAAACCACATCCCCCGCTTTTATACGGGGGATGCAGTTTTATACGGTATCACATAATATTCCTCTTCGCCATTTTCGCAAAAAGGCCGTTTCTTTCTATCAGCTCGCTGTATGTGCCTTCCTCGGCGATCGTTCCGTGATCGAGG
>CAMHMM010000041.1 GCA_946186215.1 uncultured Ruminococcus sp.
TTCGGAGACCGTTCCTGTCGGAACGCCTTGTCATCATCTGTCCTTTATAAAAATCCCGACGATCCTGTTTACGATGTGGGGGAAAAGCCTGTGTGCTGCCCACAGGGAGAGAAAGTATGCGGGCAGAAACAGCACCACTGCTATAAAAGATACTCTGCTCAGAAGCGCTGTCCCCGCACAGAGCAGCTCAAAGAGGAGAAAGCCGCAGAACAGGTTGGAAACTGCGCAGACATCGCCGTACAGATCCGTTTGGCTTTTTCCGTGCATCGGGGGAGTTTTCCGTCTGTGAGCGCTGATGATGATAAATATCAGCGCTATCAGCCAGAATACCGCAGAGGAGATGATGAGGGTGAGTTTTATGCTCATTATGAAAATGTGCTTACCAGTCTATTACAACATAGGGCTTGATAAGATCGCGCGGCTTTTCATCCATGAGGCGGAAGGCATCTTCGATCTTTTCAAAGCCGTCAAAGCGGACATTGAGCATTTTTCCGGGATGCACCCTGTTTGCGCGGATAAGGCTGATGAGCCTTTCGATCCTGCGTCCGCCGCCCGGGCAGAAGCCGCCTGTGATGGTTATGTTGGACATTCCCAGTCCCCAGAGAGGAGCGGGGAAGTGGATGGTCTCAGCGCCGTCGAAGAAATTTACATTTGAGATGATGCCGTTTGCCTTTGTGATCCTCAGTGCCTGATTTATCGTATCGGTCGTGCCGCCTGCGATTATGCACTTTTCGACCTGACCTGAGAGCGCGAGTATCTGGTCGGCAACATCGCCCTCCTTATAGCTTACGATATCGGTTGCGCCGTATTCCTTTGCGAGCTCAACGCAGTTAGGCCTTGTGCCGACAGCGATTATCCTGCCCGCACCTGCAAGAGCGGAGCCTGCAACGGCCATAAGGCCGACGGGGCCTATGCCGAACACTACAACGGTGTCGCCGAACTGCACCTTTGCGTTCTCAACTGCATGGAAGCCTGTGGACATCATATCCGTGGTCATGAGCGCGTCTGCAAGATCAACATCATCGGGGAGCTTGCAGAGGTTTGCGTCAGCATTGTTCACATGATAATACTCAGCGAAAACGCCGTCCTTGGCGATAACGAATTTAAAGCTGCCCATCATGGCGATATCATGGGCGTTGTTGGCGCGTACATCTTGGATGCCGTAGGCGTTCCAGTCGGGAGTTACGCAGTTTACGATAACACGGTCGCCGGGCTTGAAATTCTTTACTCCGCTGCCGACCTCAACGATCTCGCCTACGGATTCATGGCCGAGGATGCGGTTCTCAAAAGGGCCTGCACCGCCGTGGGAAACATGGACATCCGAGCTGCAGGGAGCGACAGCGATCGGTCTGAGCACTGCGTCAAGAGGGCCTGCCTCGGGCTTTTCCTTTTCTATCCAGCCCACATTGTTTACCGAGATCATGCCAAAGCCTTTCATATTGTAATCCTCCTGTATATGACTATATCCGATGTTCTGACGATCGAATAAATATTTACAATTATCATTATATCACAGAAACCCTGTACTGTCAAGCAGCGTGCAGGCGGGCAAAGCCCGCAGTTACCCGGTCGGCAAGGCCGACAGCTGCCCGGCGGCGAAACGCCGCTGTTACTCGCGCTCTCATTTGAGGGTAACGCTAATCTGCAGCCCGGAACTTACTTTTATTCCTGAGGGCGGCGCAGATCCTTTATAAACCTGACCTGCAGCTTTTCGCTGTCAAATCCCGTTCGGCGGTAGAATTCATGCGCTTCCGTGCGGCTTTTTCCCGAATTGAGCCTGACAAGGCCTATCTCATGCTCCCGCGCCCACTGCTCGGTGCTTTTTACCAGCGCGGATGCCATACCCTGCCTGCGGTACTCGGGGAACACTGCCAGCCCCAGCACATTGGCCATCACCTCATAATACAAAGGCTCATACCTCACAACATGGATGAAGCCTGTTACACTGCCCTCGGCCTCTGCGACGAACACAGCCTCTCTTTCGCTGTCAAGAGACGAGAGCCGCTCTTTTACGATAGATTCTCCGCAGTCGTAGCCCAGACAGTCACGCGAAAGGGCTGCTATGGCCTCATAGTCCTTCGGCTCAGCCGACCGTATGGTGAATGACATTGTACAGTCTCCTTTCAAAGCGCAGGCGGCGAAACGCCGCAGTTACCTGTATGTTTATCTGTGGGATGCGTTTTAATTGCAGCTCGGAACTTTAATTAATGCGCTGTTTTATGCGTGACTACACAAATAAAGCCTTGCCGCCCCTGAAAGGGGAGGTGCCGAGAGAAGCGAGGCGGAGGGGTGTTTACGCGCAAACTGACTGTTACCTTTTTGCGTTTTAAAGTTCCGTGCTTCAAATGAGAGTTACCATTCAAATGAAAGCGCGGGAGGGTGCAGGCTCTGCCTGCCTTGCCGACCGAGTAACAGCGGCGTTTCGCCGCCTGCTTGACAAAGTCGGCGCGATGTGTTATTATTATAGTGTTGTGGTGTCAGTTTCCGCGGAGCGTCTCAATTATTTCAAGGAAGCGGTCGATGCTGTCGAATTCCTTGTTCACCGAGGCAAAGCGCACATATGCAACGCCGTCGAGCTCCCTGAGCCTTTCGAGGGCGATGTCGCTTATCTGTGCGGTGGATATCTGCCCCTGTGAGGAAGCTGCGTTTTCGATCTCCTCGGCGATCTCCACGATGGCCGTGCCCGAAACGGGGCGCTTTTTCACAGCGAAAGAAAGGCCGCGGATGAGCTTTGCCTTGTCAAAGGGCTCGTAGGTGTTGTTCTTTTTGAGCACAAGGATTTCCGGGTGCTCGATCACCTCATAGGTCGTGAAGCGCTTGTCGCAGACAGGGCATACACGGCGGCGGCGCTGCTTGCCCTCATTAACTCTCGAATCGATCACCTTTGTATCTTCACAGCCGCAGTACGGGCATTTCATGAGATCACCTCTTTATGTCATGACGGCGCGGCAATGAGAGCCGCACCACTTCCGTAATTCATTGTTAAAATAATTATAACCTAAATAACGAATAATGTCAATAGGTATTTGCGGATGCGGGAGTAAGCTCCGGCGGTGCCGCATGGGAGAAAAGCAAAATGAAAACAAACGGCGTAAAGCTTTTTGTCGGCTACACACTGGCGATGTTTCTGTGTGTGGCAGGCCTGACGGGGCTGGCGCGGAAGACCGTAAAGGAAACACCGCCCGCTGAGACCGAGCAGGTCGTGGAGACAGAGCCGGAGATCGAGGAAGATCTGCCTGTTCCCGATCCGCCCGAGGCCGATAATACATGGGCTGTGATGCTGATAAACCGCGACAACCCGCTGCCGCAGGATTACTGCGACAATGTGGCGACTGAGATCGTGTATGAATCCGTCCGCAGCTATTCTATGGATGAGAGAGTGGCGGACTATATAAAGGATATGTTCGACGCGGCCGAAAGAGACGGTATCGAGCTTGTGATGGTATCGGGCTACCGCACCGTGGCATATCAGGAGGATAATTTCAACCGAAGCGTTCAGGATCGCATAAACAGCGGCATGAGCGAGGAGGAAGCCGTTGCGGATGCAACCCTTGAAGTAGCACCTCCCGGAGCCAGCGAGCACAATTCCGGCCTTGCTGCGGATATCATGTGCGACACCATGACCAACATGGATGACGACAGCTTCAAGGATACCGAGGCCTATGACTGGCTGAGAAAGCACTGCGCGGATTACGGCTTTATCATAAGATACCCGCAGGGCAAGGAGCATATCACAGGCTATAAATTCGAGCCGTGGCACTACCGCTTCGTGGGTGTGTACTACGCCAAGCAGATAATGGAGCAGGGCATCACTCTCGAGGAGCTCTTCAAGGAAAACAACTGGGTGGATGAAAACGGCATCGCAGTGTATCACCTGCCCGACAGCGGCGAGGATAAGCTCGATCTTATCTCCGGCGAATATACCCCCGAGGAAACGGCGGCAGAGGAAGAGCCCGAAGAAGTACCGGCGGACGAGAGCAGCGGAGAAGAATTCAGTGACGATCCGGAAAATGCGGATCACATGGATGAGTAGGTCAGACTATGAAAAGGATATTGTTTATGCTGCTGTCATTTCTTGCAGCGATAATCGGGATGCTGATGATGCTCAGCGCAGCCCTGTTGGGCTTTGATCTGCTGCGCGGCAGCGATGAAGAAAATAAAAAATAGACGATCGCAGGATGGGATATACATCAACAGCTATTCCGATCGGCTAAAACATAAATAACAGGAGGAACGAAGATCATGTACGAGAACATTCTTGACACGGTGGGATTTGTGCAGGCAGCTGACAAGGAGGTCGGCGATGCTATGGCACTTGAGCTTGGAAGGCAGAGGAGGAACCTCGAGCTTATCGCAAGCGAAAACATCGTATCCCCTGCTGTAATGGCAGCAATGGGCAGCGTGCTCACCAACAAATACGCAGAGGGCTACCCCGGAAAGCGCTATTACGGCGGCTGCGAGGATGTGGATATTGTTGAGACCATCGCTATCGAGCGCGCAAAGAAGCTCTTCGGCGCAGGCTTTGCAAATGTTCAGCCTCACTCCGGCGCACAGGCAAACACCGCAGTTTATTTCGCACTTCTCAAGCCCGGCGACACCGTTATGGGCATGAGCCTTGACAACGGCGGACATCTTACACATGGTTCATCCGTAAACATTTCCGGCAAGTACTTCAACTTCGTGCCCTACGGCGTTGATGACAAGGGCTTTATCGATTACGACAAGCTCGAGGCTCAGGCAAAGGAGATAAGCCCCAAGATGATCGTTGCGGGCGCATCTGCATACCCCAGAGTAATTGATTTCGAGCGCCTTTCACAGATCGCCAAGTCCGTCGGCGCATATCTGATGGTAGATATGGCCCATATCGCAGGCCTTGTTGCTGCAGGCGTACATCCCTCTCCCGTTCCCTATGCGGATATAACCACCACCACCACACACAAGACACTCAGAGGTCCCAGAGGCGGACTTATCCTCACAAATGACGAGGCTCTCGCAAAGAAGATCAATTCCGCTATATTCCCCGGTACACAGGGCGGCCCGCTCATGCATGTTATCGCAGGCAAGGCTGTCTGCTTCGGTGAGGCTCTCAAGCCCGAGTTCAAGGACTACGGCAAGCGCATCGTCGAGAACGCACAGGCTCTTGCAAAGGGACTTCTCAGCAGAGGCTTTGACCTTGTTTCCGGCGGTACTGACAATCATCTGATGCTCGTTGACCTTCGTCCCTTCGATCTGACAGGCAAGGAGTTCGAGCACCGTCTTGATGAGGTATATATCACCGTAAACAAGAACGCTATCCCCAACGATCCTCAGAAGCCCTTCGTTACAAGCGGCATCAGAGTTGGTACACCCGCTGTCACCACAAGAGGCCTTGACACATCCGACATGGAAAAGATCGCAGAGTTCATGTATCTTGCAGCCAAGGACTTCGAGGGCAGCGCAGACACCATCCGCGCAGGCGTTGAGGCTATCTGTGCAGCACATAAGCTCTACGAATAACTAAAGACAGATCAGGAAAACTGGTCAGGTGTCTTCACTGTCCGTGACGGCGAAGATGAATGAAAACAAGTACAAATCAAAAAGCCGCAGTATGCATCCTGCCCTGTGCAGCTGCATGGATGCGGCTTTTTATGCAATAGGGGGATAATATGTCACACTTTACTATAAAGACCTATTCGGATGTTCTTTGCGGCCCTGTTACCTTTGAGATGATGATGCCCGATGTACACCGCGATCCGCTGCCGTGGGCTCCCGAGAAAAAGAGCGACGGGAAGATCCGCACACTGTTTCTTTTTCACGGCTATTCCGGCGGCGCAGGCTGCTTTATCCCGGAGCATCTCATAGACAAATACGACCTTGCCGTAGTTATGCCCTCGGTGGGGAACAGCTTCTATCTTGATGCAGAGGCAACGGGCAGAAAATACGCTACCTATGTGGGAGAGGAGCTTCCCGAATTTGTCCGCCGCACCTTCGGACTTTGCAAAAGCCCCGAAGAGACCTTTGTCCTCGGTCTTTCCATGGGCGGCTTCGGCGCTCTCCACACGGGACTGAGATATCCCGAGGTGTTCGGAAAGATAGGCGCTATGTCCTCTGCACTCATCCACCGCGAGGTGGCACAGATGAAGGAGGGCGAGGGCAACGAGGTAGCAAACTACGCATATTACCGCAGCGTATTCGGCGAGCCCTCGAAGCTCATGGAAAGCGAAAGCTCTCCTGAATTCCTCGTTGACCGCCTGATCGCCGAGAAGAAGAAGATACCCGAGATATTCATGGCCTGCGGCACTGAGGATTTCCTGATCGAGAACAACCGCAGCTTCCACAGCTTCCTCGAAAGCAGGGGAGTAGAGCATATCTACAAGGAAGACAGCGGCGAACACAACATGGAATTCTGGAGCAAGTATTCCGAGATAATCATAGATAAGTTCATGGGGCAGTAAAATACAGATCTCCGGCGGGAGCGGCAAAGGTCACGGGACATAAAGCATAATGACACAGTAGCTGTGATGGGGTGATATTATGGACGGCGGATGTCTTGTTGCCGGTCTGGTAATACTGGTGATAGTGGGACTTATCTGCGGCGGTATAAATTGGTATAATGACCGGAAGCTCGACCGCGAAATTGAGCAGAAAGCATATCAGAACCTGTATAAAAACCCGCATTCCTCGGAAAATGCCTTCAAGAAACTGAACAAGCCGGAGCTTGCCCATTATGCGGCAGCACTCTATGATCTTAAAGATGGCTATAAATATAAAGAAAATATAGACAAAGCACTGAACGAGCTTGCTCAGATATCTGATGATTACAATGGCAAATATGCAGATGCTATCGCACAGCTCAAGGCAATAACTGCAGCGAGGCAGGCGGCTATGTCTCAGGCGTGGGAGTTTTCGTATCCTCAGGGTGAATTTCCGGACGGGGTTTACAGTAGTTATATGTCGTCCCTTGAAAGCTATGGGTATGATAATGAAGAAAGAAAAACAATAACAGCCGACGGGATACAATTTGAGCTTCGCAGGATCACCGCGTATTACGATGAGCAACATTCTCAGGTATTATTCTCACAGACATTCATGTATACTCAGAATGATGATGTTGTGTGGAAGATCACACCGTGCTTTTCATATCGGAGCGGATATGGTACAGAATCCTTTTATGACGGCTATAAGGGCGGAGTGGTAATAACGGATCCCGGGAAATCAAAAGCAAGGACACCGGGTGATATACAGGAACGCTATAACGAGTACATGGCCAGGATAATGAAGGAGAAAGCGGAATCGGATGCTGTGACCGCACCGAAAAAGCGTGTCTACTATGACACATATACCGACGATTATGACGACTATGATCTTGATATGTACGACAGCTGGGAGGATTTCTACGACGACAACTATGATGATTTTGAAAGCATAGACGACGCGGAGGATTACTGGGACGAGCATCATAAATAGACGGCGGCTATTACGGGTAAAAGAAAATGAATGTTGATATTATCCGCAGGATATGGTATCATTAACATAGGCGCGTCATGCGCACAAATGAAATGAGGTAGATCAGATGTCTGAGATAAGAGACGCTTCTCTGTGGGAAAGCGGAGAAATGAAAATAAACTGGGTAAGATCGAATATGCCCATACTGCGCTCACTGGAAAAGGAGTTTTCGGAGGAAAAGCCCTTTAAGGGGCTGAAGGTCGCTCTTTCCGTCCACCTTGAAGCAAAGACTGCATATCTGTGCAAGGTGCTTGCCGCAGGCGGAGCACAGATGTTCGTTACGGGTTCGAATCCCCTTTCCACACAGGATGATGTGGCGGCTGCCCTTGTCCATGACGGACTTGAAGTGTTCGCGTGGTATAACAGCAATGCAGAGGAGTATGAGCATCATATCGACTGCGTTATCAGTGCCGCTCCGAATATCATCATAGATGACGGCGGCGATCTGGTGCATAATATCCACACAAAGCATCCGGAGCTGATAAAGAATGTGATCGGCGGCTGCGAGGAGACAACAACGGGTATCGTGCGCCTTATCGCAATGAATAAGAAAAACGAGCTCAGATTCCCTATGGTGCTCGTAAACAATGCAGACTGCAAGCATCTTTTCGATAACCGCTACGGCACAGGCCAGTCTGTATGGACGGGCATCAACCGCACTACAAACCTGATCGTTGCAGGCAAAACTGCGGTGGTCGCAGGCTATGGCTGGTGCGGAAAGGGTGTTGCCATGCGTGCAAAGGGGCAGGGCGCATCCGTTATCGTTACCGAGGTGGATCCCATAAAGGCTATGGAAGCGGTAATGGACGGCTTCAGCGTGATGCCTATGAAGGAAGCTGCAAAGTACGGGGATATCTTCATCACCGTAACGGGCTGCGAGGGCGTTATCACCGAGGAAGCGCTTCTTAATATGAAGGACGGAGCTATCTGCTGCAACGCAGGTCATTTTGACTGCGAGGTAGATGTGGCATGGCTCAAAAAGAACGCCGTGCGTTCATGGACGGCACGGCAGAATATAATCGGCTATGAGCTCAGCAACGGCAGAAGCGTGTATGTCATCGCAGAGGGAAGGCTTGTAAACCTTGCTGCCGGTGACGGTCACCCCGCAGAGATAATGGATATGTCCTTTGCTATCCAGGCACTTTCCGCACTGCATCTGGTAAAGAACAAGGGCAGGCTCGACAGCATGATAATAGATGTTCCCCGCGAGGTGGATCTGGAGGTGGCAGGGCGCAAGCTTTCCGCCTGGGATATCACCATTGACAAGCTTACCCCGGAGCAGATCGCATATCTTGACAAGGGACTGTGACAAGGCCGCATGAATTCACCCGAATTTGAGAAAAGGCTTTCCTACAGCCTTGAAAAGAAGTACCGCAAGCAGCTCTGGAGCAGGTTTATCAAGGGGATAAACGAATACGATCTGATACAGCAGGGCGACCGCATTGCCGTGTGCATCTCCGGCGGGAAGGATTCCATGCTCATGGCGCGGCTGTTCATGCAGCTGCACAAATACTCCGATTTCCCCTTTGATGTTGAATACATCGTGATGGACCCCGGGTACAATCCCGCCAACCGTGAAAAGATCGAGGAAAATGCGGCGAAGCTTTCCGTGCCGGTAAAGATATTTGAATCGAAGATATTTGATACGGTAAAACAGATCGAGCAGAATCCCTGCTACCTGTGCGCCCGTATGCGCAGAGGGCATCTGTACAGCTATGCTGAGCAGCTGGGCTGCAACAAGATAGCGCTGGGGCATCACTTTGACGATGTGATAGAGACGATCCTTATGGGGATGCTCTACGGGGCGCAGGTGCAGACCATGATGCCACGCATACACAGCACGAATTTTACGGGAATGCAGCTGATACGCCCGATGTACCTTGTCCGGGAGGCGGATATCATCGCCTGGGCGAATTATAATGAACTGGAGTTTATCCGCTGTGCCTGCCGCTTTACGGAAAACGCCGCACAGGATGAGGGGCTGTCCAAGCGTGCTGAGGTAAAGAGGGTGATCGCTGAGATGAAAAAGGTCAATCCCAATGTGGATATAAATATATTTCGCAGCGTGGAGAATGTGAATCTGGAAACGATCATTTCCTACCACAGCGGAGAAGAGATGCATTCCTTTAAGGAAAGATTCATGTAAGCTTAAGCCAAATAAAAAATCCGTTCGGGAGCAGCTCCTGAACGGATTTTTGCTGATCTGACAACGGTGCTTTTACAATGAAAACCCCCTGCCGGTCACCCGACAGGGGGAAAATTCATCTGATCACTATAATTCGAGTCAAGCTGAAATTACAGAGAATACTGATTCTTGGTAGTAGCCTCTCCAGGATAGTGGCCAACATAGTTGTCGCCGGAAGTCTTAGCCCACTTAGCCTCTGTAGGAACACTTGCAGAACCGATAGCAACAGAAACCTTACCAGCGGAATTGGACTTAGCACCCATCATGGACTGGAGAGCTGCGGACATTGCGGAACCATCCTTGGAATAGCTGAAGCCGGGCTCCTGAGTAGTAAGAACGAGATCGATGCTGGAGTAACAAGTGTTGGAAGGAACAGGAAGACCTGCAACTTCGCACTGTGTGCAGTATGTAGCAGCGTTCTCGAAACCGAGCTTAGCGTTAGCGTTAGCTGTGGAGAGCTTGGACTCGGAAACATAACCGATCATGGAAGGAACGAGGATAGCTGCGAGTACGCCGATGATAGCGATAACAACGATGAGCTCGATAAGTGTAAAGCCCTTAACCTTTGAATTTCTCATAATGAAATTCCTCCTTAAAAATATTTTTCACAAACCGTTCGGGGTTCGTATGATTTAAAGGGTGATTCTTTTCTTCAAGTCCGCCCTGAGAACCTGTCGGCTCCCTTGACCTTCTCTCTGATTACCTTTCCCCTTTGACTGTACTTAGTATACTACATCCTAAAGGGAAAGTCAATAATTTTTGCAAAAAAAAATCTGAAAAAAAGTGAATTTGTATAAATAAACCATGAGCATTGCATAATTTTGTCATTTTAGTCTACTTTAACACAAAACGAATGTTCGGGATAGCTGATTTTTGCAATGTTATCACTCCAAAAAATATGATGTTTTACAGTGGAATGACTGCGAAATATCATATTATTTTATGTTT
>CAMHMM010000042.1 GCA_946186215.1 uncultured Ruminococcus sp.
TGATCTCGGCACCGCAGTTCTGGCAGACCACAACGCCCTTGAGGAGACGGATCTGAGCCTTGATATTCTCGATCTCGGCAGCCTTTTCCTTAGCCTGAACTACGAGAGCACCGAACTCGTCCTCGGGATCAGCCTCGGGATTTGCGTCAACGAACTTCTGGCCGATCTTGGTGTAAAGATCGTTGAGAGCCTTCTGCTCGGAAGCTGACTTGTACATGAGCTTAACGACCTCAGAGCCGTTCTTTGTCTTTTCGGTAAAAGGCTTGCCTGTAGCGGTAACTGTTTCCATAAACTTTTCAAACATATCCATTCTGTACCTCCATATATTCGCCGTGCGGCCTTTCCGCACGCTTTATTTTCTGCCTGTGATTATATTATACATTCCGTCAATACCAAAGTCAAGAAAAGTGCCGCATTTTTCATCAGATTATGATTTTTTTAATGCATTTTTAATTTAATGCCCTTGCCGCCGTATCTGATCATGTATCGCAAAAAGCTGCCTGAGAAGCGCCTTTCCGAGCATTCCTGCCCGTATGAAGGGTATCTGTCCGCGTGAGTTTATTTTTCAAGATGCTTCATGAACCGTTCTATCAGACCGTTGATGATATCGGGCTCATCCGTATTGGAATTATGTCCCGCTCCCTTTATCCACTCGATGGGGATGCCTGTCTCCTTGTGCCATGCCTTGTTGTACCTGATACATGAGCCTGCGTGATCCTTTTCGCCGCATATCAGCAGGGCAGGACAGTGCAGCTCGTAGGGCAGATCCTCTTCCATCGCCTCTGCCAGCATCTTGTAGCCGCCGCCGGCAAGATTTGCATAACGCGCCTGATCGCCGTCATATACCATCATGATGTCATGCATCAGCCGCCTGCCGTATTCGCTTTCGGCAACACCGTTCACACCGGCTTTCAGCAGTGATCTCCACGGGTAATGGCGATAGACTGGCTCCATTCTTTTGAGCAGCCATATCTCGGCTGATGTTAAATACCTTCTCTGGAGGGGTGCCGAATCAACAGAGATAAATCCCCTGAGCTTGTCGGGAAACAGCTGGGAATACATCTGTCCCACATATCCGCCCATAGATTGCCCGACGATCACGGGCTGTTCTATCCCTTCACGACGGAAGATCCCGTCGAGCCACTGTGCCTTGTCCTTCAGGCTGAATGAAAGATCAAACGGCCAGGATGCGGAGTGCCCCGGGGCATCCCATACAAGGATGCGGTACTTATCCTCAAAATACTCCGTCTGCTTTTCAAAAAGGCGGTGATCTGCGGTCAGACCGGGTAGAAAGGCTATTGCACAGGTATCATCCCTGCCGTTAGTCCAGTAGTGTATCGTGCCTTTGGGCGTTTCGTACTGCTTCGGAATCATGCTCAGTCATATCTTTCATCAATGACTCTCTTGGATTTCTTTTCCGAGCGCGGGAGAATACCTATCTCTACTACCTTGACGATGGGCGTGAAGCCTATCCTGCTCTTTACTCTGTCTGCGATAGCCTTGGAAAGCGCTGCAAAATCCACATCTCCGGTGGATTCAACATAAATTCTCATGGTGTCCTTGCCGTCAAGATGAGATATGCGTATCTGGTATTCGCTGGATATCTCGGTGAAGGTGGCGAGCACCTCCTCTATCTGCTTCGGGAATACATTTACGCCCTTGATCTTCATCATGTCGTCGGTGCGTCCGTCGATCACATCTATTCTGGGATAGTGCCGTCCGCAGGGGCATTCGCCGGGGATTATCCTTGAAAGGTCGTGAGTCCTGTAGCGGATGAGCGGTGCGCCCTCCTTGACAAGGGTGGTTATTACTATCTCGCCCTTTTCGCCGTCAGGCACAGGCTCCCCTGTTTCGGGATCGATGATCTCCAGATACAGATAATCATCCCAGTAGTGCATACCCGTATTGTGCTCGCAGTTTATGCCGATGCCGGGGCCGTATATCTCGGTAAGGCCATAGATATCGTAAAGCTCGATGCCCAGCTCGTTTGCGATCCTCTCGCGCATCTTTGCACTCCAGCGCTCAGAGCCGATAACGCCCTTTTTCAGGCGTATCTTGTCCCTGATGCCGCGCTTTGCGATCTCCTCAGCCAGCATCAGCGCATAGGATGAGGTAGCACAAAGAACGGTGCTGCCCATAGCCTGCATCATTTCAAGCTGCTTTTCAGTGTTGCCGGGGCCCATCGGGATAGCCATTGCGCCCAGTCTCTCGCAGCCTGCCTGAAAGCCGATGCCCGCAGTCCACAGACCATAGCCCGGGGTAATGTGTATCCTGTCCTTTTCGGTGATGCCTGCGACCTCGTAGCAGCGGGCGAACATTATTGCCCAGTCATCCACATCCTTCTGTGTGTAGGGGATGATAACGGGCTTGCCCGTGGTTCCCGATGAGGAATGGATGCGGACTATCTTTTCCTCGGGAGCTGTCATCAGACCGAGCGGATATGCGTCGCGGAGATCTGCCTTTTCGGAAAAGGGGAGATTTAAGAACTCCTCATAGGAATTTACCTGTGTGATACCTGCCTCTGCCAGCTTCTTTCCGTAGAAGCTGCCGGAGGAAACAAGAGCCTTGATCCTGTCATTTACCTGTTCGAGCTGTTTGGGTGTGATCTGCATGAAAAAGATCCTTTCGTCATTTTTTGACCGGTGCGGGTGCTGAAGCTGCAGTGCGGAATACGAATGTTATCCTTGTGCCCAGTCCGGTGTAGGACACAACATTGAAATATGCGTTGTGGAAGTCGGCGATCTGCTTTGCGATAGAAAGGCCGAGTCCCGTGCCGCCGCCCTCTCTCGTCCTTGCGGGGTCTGAGCGGTAAAAGCGGTCGAATATATGGGGTATCTCATCGGGGGCGATACCTATGCCCGTGTCGCGCACCTCAAAGCATTTCTCTCCCTGCTCATTGACAAAGGCGCTCAGGTAGATCTGCCGCCCCTTTTCGGTGTATTTGCGGGCGTTGTCGGTGAGGATGCGCATACATTCCTTTATCATGGAGCGGTCGGCCTCGATCTCAATGCCCTCGCCGGGCGAAACGGAATACTCATGGTCGGTATCGATCATGGAAAATTCCCCGTATACCTCTTCGATAAGGTCGGAAAGGGAGAATGTGCTGAAAGTGACGCTCTGCCTGCCGTTGTCGGTGCGGGCAAGGAACAGCAGCTGCTCCACAAGGCTGTTCATGCTGTCTGCTTCCTTCTGTATCGCCTCGATACCCTCGTTGAGTATCTCCTCATCCTCCTTGCCCCAGCGGTCGAGCATATCTGCATAGCCCTTTATTACCGCGATAGGGGTGCGCAGCTCGTGGGATGCATCGCTCACAAAGCGCGACTGCATGGAGTATGCCTCGCGCATCTTGTCCAGAAGCCCGTTGATGGACTCCTCAAGGCCGCGCAGGTCTCTGTTGCCCGTGGAGATGTGCATATTGGAAAGGGGATCCATAGTGATGAGCTTGTTTTCGATATCGCCGTAGACAGGCTTGCTGTTGGTGAGCTCCGCGGTGTTTATCGCCATCTGATTTAATGGAGCCAACATTTTCTTTATCCTGAAATATTCGGAGATGAAGGAAAATGACCACATCAGCGTCTGCCCCATGCCGAAAACTCCCACCGCCGTGAGCAGCTTTGTGATAAAGCCGCCGCAGCTTACGGTATTGGTTCCGAAGGTGTAACTGCTTGAAGCAAGCCGCTCCCAGATATGCAGGCCCTCTCCCAGATCGAACGAGCGGGCAAGGGAGGGGTAGAAATACCCCAGAACGGCGGTCTCCGTGGCGATGCCCCATGTCACCGCCGAAAACAGGATTATAAACAGATCCAGCACGAGAAATATCAGCAGCCTGTCGAGCATTACCGAGGATGCGATATTTCCCGCGATAGATCTTTCGCTTGTTTTAGTCATATACGGTACTGGCTGCTGTCAGTTCAGTGCGATCTCGTCGAGTATCTCATCGTCTGCCTTGTACAGCGTAAAGGTATACTTACCGTCCTTGCGCTCGAGAACGCCGTGATCATAGGCAAATTCATCAACGGGATGATCGAGAGGATAGGTCTTGTCGCCTGCCTTTACATAGAAGCCCTTTACAGTCCAGTTTTCCTCATCGTAATCCGTACCTACAACGATGCTTTCCGCTGTGCCGTCGCCGTTGAGATCAACGCATATATCAAAGCCGTAATCCACTCTTACGGAGAAGTCGCCGCCTGCCTCGCAGACATACTTTTCATTGAAAAGCCCTTCTGCCTCGCTGAAAAGCACGGTCATGAACTGCGTTCCGCCTGCATAGCTTGTAAGGTCGTAGCTGTTGGAGAAGAATGTCACGCCGTCGGGAGTGAACACGAACTGCATACCGTTCATATGGTAAACAGAGCCGTCCTCCCATGTGTCGTCATAGCCGCACAGATCCTCGCCGTAAACGGATGTGAGCAGTGTGCGGGGCTTTTCATCATAGGGGACAGACTCATCCACCCATGCTGCATTATCGTCAAAGAGCCATGTGTAGTTATCCTTCAGCTTCTGTGCGAGGATATCCACAAGGCGGGGGATATCGTTGCAGATGTCGCCGAGCTCCAGCTCCTTGCCCGTCTGAGCATCGAAGTTGGTGCCGGTGTTCATGCTCCAGCCGTGTGCGCCGCCGCTGTAGCCCTCGTTATTGACCACATAGGCAAAGACCTTTTCATCGCTGCGGGTAACGCTCACGGAAGAAAAGTCATAGTAGGTCATGGGGTATTCGCCGGTAAAGGACTCGGGAGAGTTCTCATAATGCTCATGCACCATGCTCTTCATCTCTCCGGCGTTGTAGTCATAGGCATCCCTGACTACCTTCATATTGCCCTTTACGCCCTCGGCGAGCTCGGAGTATTCATCCGCGTTGGTGATGGATACATTGCAGTATTTGCCGTTATACAGCGTTACCTCCGCATTGTCATCGGCCTTGACCACATCCTCATCGGTCTTTGTCTCAAACTCGGGGAACGCCTTGACTGCGGGGGCTTCGGTAGTTGCCTCGGTAGTCTCTGCTGTAGTTTCCGCCTCGGTCACTGCTTCGGTCTCGCTTTCGGCAGTGGTCTGTTCCGCGGTGGTCTCCTCCACGGATGCGGCTGTTGTTTCCTGCACTTCGGTCTGTGCGGTATTCTGTGCAGGGGCTGCGCAGGCAGTCAGCATAATCGCTGCCGCTGCTGCGATGATCTTTCTTTTATCCATATCATTATCTCCCTTTTATTCGGCAGGCTGAGCCTGCACCCACCCGGTCGGCAAGGCCGACAGCTACCTGGCGGCGAAACGCCGCTGTTACCCGTACTCTTATCTGAGGGGGAACACTTATCTCAGACCCGGAGCCTTAGCTTGCGCAGGGCCTGCTTAACACACAGGCAAGCGCTCCGCTCCGTCGGGAGCGAAGTGCCTGCCCTGTCATCAGTTGCTTTCCTTTATGTACTTATCTATAGCCGCAGCAGCGGTCTTTCCTGCGCCCATGGCAAGGATTACCGTAGCGGCACCGGTAACGGCATCGCCGCCGGCATAAACGCCCTCGCGGGAAGTAAGTCCGTCCTCATTGGCCACGATGCAGCCCCATTTGTTGGTTTCCAGTCCCTTTGTGGTGTTCTTGATAAGGGGATTGGGCGATGTGCCGATAGCCATGATAACGCAGTCCACATCAAGGATATGCTCCGAGCCCTCAACGGGAACAGGTCTGCGTCTGCCGCTGGCATCGGGCTCGCCGAGCTCCATGGTGATGCATTCCATGCCGTTTACAAAGCCGTTTTCGTCACCCATTATCTTGGTGGGGTTATTGAGCGTCTTGAAGATGATGCCCTCTTCCTTTGCGTGCTCGATCTCCTCTGCACGGGCGGGGAGCTCGTTCTCGCTGCGGCGGTATACGATATATACCTCCTCGGCACCCAGACGCAGCGCACTTCTTGCGGCATCCATAGCAACATTTCCGCCGCCTACGACCGCAACGCGCTTGTTGTCCTTGATAGGCGTATCGCTGCCCTGCTTGTAAGCCTTCATCAGGTTTACTCTTGTAAGGAACTCGTTTGCGGAATAAACGCCCTTCAGGTTCTCGCCGGGTATCTTCATGAAATTGGGCAGACCTGCACCGCTTCCGATGAATGCAGCCTTGAAGCCGTCATCGAAAAGCTCGTCAATGGTGATCGTCCTGCCCACGATCATATTTGTCTCGATCTTGACACCGAGCGCCTTTAGGCCTTCGATCTCTCTGCCGACTATTGCCTTGGGAAGTCTGAACTCGGGGATACCGTAAACCAGAACGCCGCCTGCAAGGTGAAGTGCTTCAAAGATAGTTACCTCATAGCCTGCCTTTGCAAGGTCGCCCGCACAGGTAAGACCTGCAGGGCCTGCGCCGATAACGGCTACCTTGATGCCGTTGGACTCGGGCTTTACAGGCTCGCCCTTGAAATTCTCGTTGTGGTAATCGGCAACGAATCTTTCAAGTCTGCCGATACCTACGGGATCGCCCTTCTTGCCTCTTACGCAGAGTCCCTCGCACTGTGTCTCCTGGGGGCACACTCTGCCGCACACTGCGGGAAGAGCGGAGGAACGGGAAATTATCGTATATGCTTCCTCGAACTCGCCCTCTGCTACCTTGGCGATGAACTGAGGTATCTCTATATTGACGGGACATCCCTTCACACAAGGCATAGCCTTGCAGCCCAGACATCTCTGAGCCTCGTCCATAGCGATCTCTGCGGTATAGCCCAGTGCTACCTCGCTGAAATTATGTGCCCTTTCCTTGGGATCCTGTGAGGGCATGGGGTTCTTGTTGGGTGACATATTGGCTTTCATTGTAAACGGCTCCTCCTTACTTGACTTCCTGGCTGAAAAGCTTGCAGGTCTCTTCGTGCTTTGCGCGTTCAAACGGCTTGTACATCGCAGACCTGGTCATTGCTTCATCAAAGTCCACAAGGTGACCGTCAAAGTCGGGACCGTCAACACAGGCAAATTTTGTTTCTCCGCCCACGGTAAGACGGCAGCCGCCGCACATTCCCGTGCCGTCGATCATTATGGGGTTCATGGAAACGACGGTCTTGATGCCGTATTCCTTTGTAACTGCTGCCACGAACTTCATCATGATAACGGGGCCTATTGCGATGACCTCATCATACTTCTCGCCGGAATCGATGAGCGCCTTGAGCGCGTTGGTGACAAGTCCCTTTTCGCCGTAGGAGCCGTCATCGGTCATCATTTTGAGCACATCCGAAGCGGATCTGAATTCATCCTCGAGGATAACGAGATCCTTGTTTCTGAAGCCTACGATGGAATGAACCTCGCAGCCCATCTCATGGAGCTTCTTTGCAACGGGGAATGCGATAGCGCAGCCCACGCCGCCGCCTACGACAGCTACCTTTCTGAGCCCCTCTGTTTCGGTGGGGTTGCCGAGAGGTCCCGCAAAGTCCTGAAGACAGTCGCCCTCGTTCATATGGCCGAGCTTTTCGGTAGTGCCGCCTACGATCTGGAAAATGATGGTAACAGTACCCTTTTCCCTGTCGTAGTCTGCGATGGTGAGAGGTATCCTCTCGCCGTACTCATCCGTGCGCAGGATGATGAACTGCCCGGGCTGTGCCTTCTTTGCAACTGCGGGGGCTTCTATATCCATCAGCGTAACGGTGGGATTGAGCTCCTTTTTTCTTGTTATCCTGTACATAATAAACACTCCTAACGATATGTGTGCATCTGCACTATGTTGTTTTGTCAGTGGCCTGCATTCACGGGCTTTCCGTTATTCATCATCATGCCCGTACTGCTTTTTAAAGCTCAGCGGCGAGATGCCGACGCTCTTCTTGAACTTGTTGTGGAAATAGTTGATGTTGGAATATCCGACCATTTCCGCCACCTCATAGACCTTGTGATCCTCCTGGCTCAGAAGCCGCTTGGCCTCGGTTATGCGGATGTTGTCAAGATAGTTGTTGAAGTTCTCGCCTGTATACTGGCGGAAGACCTTGCCGAGATATGCGCTGTTGTAGCCGAATATCCCCGCGAGCATCTCCAGACGCAGCTCCTTGCTGTAATTCTGCTTGATGTACTGCACGACGCGCTCCATGTTGCTCTTGGTGGACTTGGCGAAGTTCGCGTTGGAAACGCTTGCCAGCTCCTCCTTGATCCTTTCGGCCATCTCATTTAAGGAACGCACCTCTTCAAGCCCCGATATAAAATCGTCGGTGACGAGATTTTCCGGCTTCTTGTCCGCGATGGTACGGACAAGCCCCGCACGCACATCGAGCATAAGGGTAATGCAGCTTACCCGTGCCTTTTCCGATGTGTTGCCCATTACCTTCTGGGATCTCATGAACTGATCCACCGCAAGACACAGCTTTTCTATATCGTTTATCTCCATAAAGGCGCATATCCGCGACGCATAGTCGCCGTCGTTCTCAGGCCTGCGGAATATCTCCGCGGAGGTCACGACATGAGGGCCTTCATAGATAAAGCGGTTCCTGAAAAGATACTCCGCCGTTGCAAAGGACTGCCTTATGCTCGCAGCATCCGGCACATAGTCGCCGCAGCTGATAAAGGCATCCCCGCTCAGGGCAGTATAGAGCCTCTCCAGCACCTGCACGACCTCGTTTTTGTTCCTGCTGCGGAAAAGTATGCCCAGCACGCCCGAGATATCCACCTGTATGATGTGTATGCGGTCTTCCCTTTCAAAGAATTCCCGCACAGCACGGTAGACCTCCGCCTGCTTTTCCGCCTCGGGACTGAGCGCCGCAGCGATGGCCGTGATGAAGCCGGGCTCGCGGTAATGTTCCTCGAACTGCGCGATATAATTCTCGCTGCCGAAGAAAACGCCCTTTATCATCTGCTCGCTGAGATATTCCCTGCCCATGTCCTGGCGCATTTTCTTTTCCTGCTCCTTGACGATCTTTTCCCCCGCGGCCTTTATCGCCTCGGTGAGCTCATCCTCATCAACGGGCTTGAGTATGAAGTTTTCCACGCCCAGCGCGATGGCATCCTTTGCATAGGAAAAGTCGGAATAGCCCGAAAGGATTATCACCTTTCCCTTAAAGCCCATCGCCTTGGCAGCCTGTGTCATTTCTATGCCGCTCTTGCCGGGCATCTTGATGTCCGCAACCACGATATCCGGATCGAGATCCATAATCTTGTTAAGTCCGTCGTCGCCGTCATCGCCTTCTCCGATGACCTCACAGCCGATTTCAGCCCAGGGTATCATCATTTTGACACCCGCTCTTACATTCGGCTCATCATCTACAAGAAGCACCTTGAGCATATATTCACCTCCGATTGTATCAGTCGGGAGCGCCTGTTGCCGTACTTGCCTTCTCCACGCTGATCTGACCGATCTTGGGCTCTCTCGGCAGTACCAGCCTTATGGTGGTGCCGCAGCCCTCCTCGCTCTGTATGCGCATTCCGTACCGCTGTCCGTGGTACATCTGTATCCTCTTGTGTACATTGGTAAGTCCGATGGATTTACCCGAGGATGTGTCGGAGACCTCGAGCTTTATCTCAAGCTCCCTGAGCTTTTCGGGAGTCATGCCCTGCCCGTTGTCCTCCACATCTATATATACGCAGTCATTGTGATAATAGACGCGTATATCTATCTTGCCGCCGCCCTTGCTGGCCTCAACGCCGTGAACAAATGCGTTTTCAACAAGGGGCTGTATCAGCAGGGGAAGTATCATGTAATCCCCGTTTACTTCAGAATAGAAGTGGTATTTTATCCTGTCGCCGAATCTTGCTGCCTGAAGCTCCAGATATGCATTGGTAAATTCAAGCTCCGATTTCAGCGGCACCTCCGCATCCTTGAATTCAAGGCAGCGGCGCATGAATTTGCCGAGCTTCTTTACAAGGTCGGCTGTTTCCTTGTCATTGTTTACATACGCCTTCATGCGTATGGTCTCCAGTGTATTGTAGAGAAAGTGAGGATTGATCTGGCTGGAAAGAGCCTTGAATTCGGCCTGTACCTGATTGAGCTTGAATGCCTCACTTTGCAGCTTTGTCTCGTAGTTGTCGTTGATAAGCTTCTGCATGGTGCTTATCATCTGCCCGATATCCGAGTAGAGCTGGGATATCTCGTCTGAGCCGTTATCGTTGAACTCAACATCGAAGTTGCCCTCTGTCACCTCGTGCATCTTTATGCTCAGCATCCTTATGCGGGCGGAGAAGGTGTTGGTAAAGAGGAGTATCGTCAGCAGCGACAGCACTATCATCAGTGCACAATAGCCGCCGTAGATAACGGAGATGCTGTTGGATTCGTGGTTTATAAAGCCCGATGAGAGCAGCAGTGCTATCTGATGCTCGTTTTCCCCCACGAACATATTCTTGACCACCGAATAGCCGTCAAAGGTGTAGATGCCGTTATTGTAGGTCTTGACACCCAGCTCCTTTGAGTAGTCGCTGTATATGCTGAGGGATGTTCCCGAGGGGATATTTGCGAAGTTTGAGTAATATACCTCGCCGTTTATGGAAAGCAGCACATAGAGTGTATCGTTGAGCTGCAGCGTGTCCAGCCATGAATCACCCAGATTGACAGCGACCACCGCTACGCAGTCAGAGCCGTTTTTGATCTGGGAAAGGC
>CAMHMM010000043.1 GCA_946186215.1 uncultured Ruminococcus sp.
ATCACAGAGGGCAAAGACCTACCTGATGCCATCGCAATGGCCAGAGATGCTATCAACCTGAAGGCCGTTACTCTTCAGGATATGGACAGGGAAGTGCCGTCTCCCTCATCCGCCAGAGATATAGAAGCGGATGACGGCGAAATCATAACACTTGTGGATTGTGACTTTGATAAATACAGGAGCTATCTCGATGAGCGTTCCGTAAAGAAAAACTGCACGCTTCCCGCGTGGCTCGAACGCAGAGCTGAGGATGCACACATCAATTTTTCAAGTGTGCTCCAGAAAGCGCTCATGGAACAGCTCGGTATCTCCCGCTGATATCTGCCCGCCGGAAGGCGGGTTTTATTTTGCCTTGATGGTAGCTTTTATAAATGCATCAGGGTATATCTTCCGTGCCTCTTCAAGCCGCTTCTGCGCATTTGATTTATCCGTAAACGCCCCTACCACCACATTGTATATGGTCTGTGCTGTGGGCGCTTTCGGCATCAGCTCCGCAGTCACCCTCGCCGCCAGATCATCCATGCGCTCCATGAGCCATGCACCCGGACAGTCTTTGTTCGCAAACCACCTGTGGACTGTCAGGAGCATCTCATCCTCTTTTGGCTCATATGCGAGTGCCTTGTCCCTGTCGGGGATCCATATCAGCCGTGTCTTACCATTTCGGCGGCATATGTCCGCACACAGCTCCACAAGCCGACCGTATACCACAGCGTTAAATGCGTAGGGCGCGGCCTTGTCCGATGCACACTCTATCGTCACTGCCCTCTGATCGTTGACGGAAGACGAGGAGCACCATGAGCGGTTCTTTTCCTCGCAGATCATACCTATCCTGCCGTCTGCACCTATCACATAGTTGCAGGATGCCTGCCTGCTCACGGGAGCAAACATATCTGCGACCGCCTCAACGGAGCACTGCCCTACAACGCAGTGCGGCGTTATCCTGTCGATGGCGTGTGTCCTCTGTCCCGAATGATTCGGCGACAGCTTTGTATATACCACAAGTGCGCTGTTTGTGTATGCCATGCTTACTCCCCCTTGTCGTTGTCGTTTCTCAGCTGTATCAGGATATCCCTGAGCTTTTTCGGCACGGGCAGGCCTATCTTCACGCAGTTTTCCAGTATGGATATTCCCTCGTTGCCGATGTAGTACAGCGCCACAGCCGTGCGGAATGTGGTTCCCGTCCCGATCACATGAGCATCTATCAGGTGGCCGATGCCGATCAGTGCGAGTATAAAATTCTTCCGCACAAGTCCCCAGAAGCCCACCTCGCTTGATAGCTGCTTGTCCTTTATGGCCGAGATCACGCCGCTGATATAGTCCACCGTCATAAACGCGAACAGCGCTATCAGAACCCCGTCAATGCCGCCGAGATACGCCGATATGATCGTCACCACACTGCCGACTGCGATCTTTGCAAGATTTGTCTTCATATCTCCATCTCTCCTCCCGCAGGCATCTCCGCAGATATCCTCTCCAGTTCCTTCCGCGCCGTCTCCTCGTCACAGCGCATGATCTCCATTATCGCCGTGACCTTTGATTTGAGCCCCGCAGCCACAAGATCAACATTGTTGGCGATCAGCTGATTATCGTCAATGATGATGCTGTCCTTGAAACCCACAGACAGCTCATACTCTTCCTGTGGCAGCTCTCCCGCTATGACTGCCAGTTCAAAGGCCGTCCTGCACATTCCCTCAATGGCCTCGGCTATCATATTCTTGTGGCACTTCACCGTGGCCGCCGTCTTGCTTTCCTGTGAGATGATCTCAGTTGCCGTTTTCATACCCTGCTGCACATCGAAGGAGAATGTTCCCGCCGATAATCCCGTCTGCATACACAGGATGTTGAGCAGCGCATTGATGGCGCTCACATGCTCCTCCACCCTGAGCGTTACCGTGTTGTCCTGAATATGCAGATCCTTGTCATCATCACATTTGAGCGCCTGATATACCTCGTCATCCGTGTCGAAATAACGCTCCAGTCTGTCCGTGTCGGGATCCACCACCGTGCGTATGCAGGAGCTCGGGACGATTATGCGCTTCTTTCCGAGCACAAACTCCCTTGTAAAGCTGTCAAACGCCACATCAAGGGCTTTGAGTGTGTCTGTGCAGTTGGCAAATACCGAGATACCGAGCGGCAGATCGCTGAAATTGTTTGAAATGTCCGGCTTGAAGTACTGGAAGCAGGGTATACCCTTCACGGGCAGCTCGTCAGGTTCATACAGATCAGAAACAGGTACTTCGGTGCCGAGATCGTCCGGATTGTTCGAGCAGAACAGCCGCTTTTCGATACCGTCCGTGCCGTGCTTTTCGAGATATGTGTAGTATCTGTCGCCCTTGACTGCCGATGTGCCGAAGATCCCGCCCACGATATCCCTGTTGTTCCACTCCGTAGGGTAGAAGCAGTCGCCGCTTATGTAGTTGAGCCTTACCTTGCCTTCGCCGATGTACTCCTTGATGCATCCGCCGCCCACTGCGAATGCCTTTGAGATGAGCTGCGGCATATCCTTCCAGAAGCCCTCGCGGTCAAGGAAGATTTTGAGCCATTCGTCATAGCGGTCATTCCCTGCGGTGATCTCCACCTGTTCGGTGAATACCTTGTGGGAAAACTCGTCACACAGAAGCTTAGCCATGTTAAGCCTTGACATCCTGCGCTTGTATTTCCTGCTGATGGAGCGCGTCTTAACCTCTCCCCATGCAGGTGCCCCCGAATATATATCCTCCCACTGTCTGATCAGTGCGAAAAATCCTTCATCCGCAGGCAGATCGCTCCACACGCGGCGGTATGTAGTCAGGTCCATTTCAGCCTCTCCTTTGCATTATATCAATCATGTACGGCTCAGTGCTGTATTCCTGTGCGTCAAGATTGTCGATGTTGGTCGTGCCGTTGTCAAGGCGCACATCCTGTGTTGCCCTGCCGTCCCACACAGCCGTCCGGAACGCCTCAGTGGTGTCGCTGCATGAGCGGTGTATGAAGTACCGTCCCGCTCCCTGCATGATGCAGTAGAAGCGTATGCGGTCGTTGATCGCCTTCTTGCGGGCGTTGTGTATGTCCACATGCGCTTTGCGCCTTGCCGCCTCTGTCCGCAGACCGCCGATAAGTGTCTGCTCCGCACTGTCGCAGTAGATGTCGTATACAGGAATGTGCCCCAGACGGGAGCGGCATACATCCAGGAACACAAAGAAATCATCATACAGCTGCTGCGGTGTGGCCGCGTCTTTGCGCTTGTAATCCGCCACAGTCACGATGTACCGGAATCCCTTTGCGAATGCCGTGCAGTTGAATGCATGAGCGGATGAGCCGCCGCCGAAGTCCACGCCGACCGTTGCGAATGCGAGCTCATCCGTCTTTATCTCATCGATGATAAAATCATCCGTGCGGTCCGCAAATGTGCGGTAGATGAGCCCCTCCGCATCCGTCCACTTTCCGAGTACATAGCGGTCGTAGAACACCGTCCCTGCGTATTCGTGCTTTATCGCATCCGATACATCCACAGGCAGAAACGGATTATCATCGAGGGTGTAGCTCTGCAGATACAGGTCGATCTTTTTCTCCTGTGCGCTGTCGAGGAATTTCTTGAACCAGTGCGTGCGTCCTTCCGGATTGCAGGTGCCGTCGAACTTGCTGTATTCCTTGTCCATACGGCTTTTGAGCATATCGAAAACGCCCTCGCTCCATGTGACCACCTCATCACCGTAGCAGTACTTGACCGATGCGCCCCGTATCTTGTCGGACTGGGAGAATTTGTCCGCGCCCAGACACCAGCATTTCTCCCCGAACAGCATCGCCGTGTTGTCGGTCTTAATGTCAGACACGAGCCTGCTGCCCCATATGTCCCGCAGCGGTTCAATCACATTGCGCTGCAGTGTGCCTTTGGTGTTGCCGAGGATGAGCACCTTCCCCGGCAGGCCTGCACAGGCTCTTATCCGCTTCGGGATCAGGTAGTAGTCCATGTAGGTCTTGCCGGATCGTGTCGCCCCGCACTTGATGTTCCACCTGTGCTGTGCCTCGCGGAAGAATTCCTTCTGCATATCCGAGAATATGATCATGTCCCCAGCTTCTCCAGTATCTCATCGAGCTTGTCAAGATCATCGCCGCTGCTCTGCCGTTCCTTCAGGAGTTTTAGCTTTTCCTGCTCGAGTCTGAGCTTTTTCTGCTCGATCTTCAGCCGTTCATCCTCGCCTGTCATTTCCATTATCTGCTTTACCGCAGGCACACTCCCGCCCTTTGCGGCATTGATAAGCCCCATGAGCGCAAGCCCTGCCTGATTGACCTCTTCCGGATCCTCCCCGTACTCAGCGAGCATCGCCAGATCATTTTCCGAGAATGCTCCCTTCTCCAGCAGGTCGGGCAGCATCTTCCTCATGAGTATTTTCTTCCGCCTTGCCACCCCCGAGGCGATACCGCCGCTTTTGGTTATGTTCTGTTGTTCATCTTTTGTTCGCTCTCCTATGGAGATCAGATCTTCCTTTGCCACGGTATCACCTCGCATATATTTTTCCTGTCTATATTTTATCACTTCCTCTGTGTGACATTCAATGACATCTTTTTAAGTGCCCTGTCGTGTACGCGGAACACCTGCCGCCCCGAGTAGTGCATCACATCCGCTATCTCCTCCCATGTCTGGTGAATGAGATACCGCCTCGTGATAACTTCCTTCTCATGCTGATGATCGAGCGTTGAAATGAGCCGCTCCGCACGCTGTCTCGCCCTGATCATATCCTTCCGCCGCACTTCGGCATATGACTGATAGATATGCTCCCCGAAATGCTCCGCCTTGTCATGCGCCAGTCTGTACCGCGCTTCGGTCTCCCACACAGCAATCAGCATCTTTTTCGTTTCCTGTACAGTCATTGACATTGAGATACCTCCATCAAATCATCAAGTGGCACGATACATACCGAATGCGGTGCTTTGATATCCTGTATCTCTGCCTGATAAAAAAACTCTCCTCTGTCGTTTTTTCGGATGATGCAGCTTTTCAGGATATACGGCACAGCTTCAATATGCAGCCTCGGAGCATTATATATCACCTGTCTGTTCAGGTTGTACTTGACTTCTTTCAGCTCCATCTACAACGCCTCGATCCTGATGTAAATTCCTGTGATCTCCGCATAGAATTTTTCGACGATCTCTGATACCACAAGTGCATCATCTGTCCAGTAGCCACACTGTGTCATGCAGTCTTTGAGGAGTTTCTGCAGATTGTCCGTATCAGGGCGTGTGGGCTTGTACTCCCCATCACGGTGATGACCTCTCGGAAAGCACCACTTCACCACAAGCCTGACAGCTTCTGTGTACGGCTCATCCGGTCGGCGCTGCATCAGATGCCCGCACAGTTTTGCTCTGGCGTTTTTTATCGCAGGGGTGTCATAGAATACAGGCTTGCCGTTTCTGACTGTCACCTGTCTTTCCTGAGCTGTCACTGTCGGGGGTATCATCTGCATAAAAAATTCAGTCATTTGTTCCCTCCTCGCTCTGCCGTTTCGCCGTGCCGCAGTCGCGCATATTATTTTGCAATTAATTTTTTTTGCGGCACCTTTAGCCGCAAAAAAATTATTATTATAAATAATAGATTTGCGTGCGTCTCACGCAAAAAGGGGGATTTCCCCTTTTTGCGGCTCGTTGCCGCAAAGTCGATAAAACTCCCTTTTTGCAATTTTGAGGACAAACTCGGCGAAACTCCCTTTTTGCGGCTATTTTTGCGGCTAAAGGTGCAAAAAGGGAAAATCCCGACTTTGCGGCTATTTTTGCGGCTCTGCTTTTTTTCCGCATTTTCCGTTTTCAATCCAATAATTACCGTTTTCTTTAAGGTATCTTCTGACGGTATCTTCACTTTTTCCACAGGCTTCAGCCATCTGTTTAACACTGGCAACACCGTCATTTTCCTGCCCCTCGAATATCAGATCTATCAGCGCTTTCCGTTCGTCCGAACGCTGCTCGTTGGTCTTTTTCTTGCTGAAATTTGCCTGCCAGGTCTCCTCAGGATCTACATCTTTAAGTGTACCGTTGCGATCAGAGTAGTGCAATGGATAGTCGAACCAAATATTTATCGGTGCAAACTTAGGGAACTCTCTGAGTGTTCCTTCGAGCCGCCATGCTGTCTGTGCCTGTGCCCTGCGCACTGCTGCAGCTATATCCTTACGCAGGAGCTCCATGCTGTTTGTTTTAAGATAGTTCAGGCAGTGCTCTGTCATGCGTGTGCGGCTCTGCTCATCATCCTGTGATACAACATCACTGTAGTCCGGAAGAAAGCGATGCAGCCAGTCACTGCACACCGCGCATACGGCCTTGTCTTCTTCGGTCTTTCTTATCTGATCTGATACAGGCAGCTCTATCATATCAAGGAGCGCATCAGGATCACGGGCGAAAACGCCGCTCCCCGAAGCTCTGTCCATAGAGCGCTTGCCACCCTGTGCTCCCTTGCTGTGATGGTGGCAGTAGATCACAGCGGATTTTGTCTCACTGCATATCTTGTCAAACTGATTGCAGAAGTGTGCCATCTGATCAGCGCTGTTTTCATCTCCTGTTATGACTTTGTAAATAGGATCTATTATTATCGCCGCATATGAGTGCTTTTGCGCACGGCGTATAAGCTTTGGTGCGAGCTTGTTCATGGTCTCACTTCGTCCGCGCAGATCCCATATGTCGATGTCTCCTGTGTGCTCCGGCGGGATTCCCATTGCCGTGTAAACATCCTTGAAACGGTGCAGACATGATGCACGGTCGAGCTCGAGATTGACATACATTACTCTGCCTCTCTCGCACTCAAAGCCCATCCACGGCCGTCCCTCGGCTATTGCGATGCACAGTTCTATGAGTGCAAAGGATTTTCCTGCTTTAGACGGTCCTGCAAGAAGCATTTTATGTCCCCGTCTCAGAAGGCCGTTTATCAAAGGTGGTGCAAGTGGTGGCATCGTATCCCACTCAGCAGCAAGATTTTCTATTTCGGGAAGATCATCATTTAAACCCTCTATCCACTCCTTCCATTCATCGAAGGAGCTTTTGCCTATGTTGGTATCTATGATGTACTGCTTTTTACCGTTGCGTGTAACTCCCGGCATTCTCGACAGTCTTGACGGATTCCTGTTCTGCTTGTCGATCTCAAAGCCGTTTTTGGCACATACGCTGTATATGTAGTCCACTCTTTTGCGGTATTCGTTCTTGTCTGCAGCATCCACCTTGACAATGGCGTGCAGGGACTTGCCGCCGCTGTATACGAGTACTGCCACAGGCAATTCAAGCTCTCTTATGATCGTGTTCTGCTCTTCAAGTGATACTGTATCGCTTTCTATAAGAGCATATCTGTACTCTGTGACATTATCGTTTTTTACTCCGTTTCCGTCAAGAGGATTAAAGCGTATCCATGCGCCAGCCTCTTCTTTGTAGTCGCCAATTACTGCGCCTATGTCATCACCGTACTTGGTCAGTTCTGCTATAAGCTGCCCTGCAGTCTTCGACCATGAGCCTGATGTGGGAAGATATTTGATCTTGCCGTTGTCGTTCTTTTCCCACACATCCGTCACAAAGCCTACAATATCATTTGCTTCAAACAATGTTTCCAGATATCGTGTGAGCTCCTTGCCGGGATGCCACTCATCAGGCTCGGAAAAAGTCTTTATTTCAAGGCTTTTTGTATCAATAACAAGATCTCCTTCATAAGATATTTCATCATTCCAGTCCAGTGTGGCCATGCTTGTCTGAGGCGGTCTGTATCCCTGCTCTAATGCATAGTGATATATAGTTCCTGCGGTCACAGGCTCTTCGCTGCCGCTGAAGCCCTGCCATTTTTTCTCGCATTCCCCTTCGTGATAGCGTATATCCTTCCTGCTCCATCTGTCCCACACATCACAGGGGCATCCTGCATCTTTCAGAGCCATTCCCACATTAACCCATTCCTGATAATTCAATCTTGACGGATCAATATATTTCAAAATTTCTATTATTTCCATAGTTTATCTCCGGCTCCGGTATGTATGTACCGGGAGTGATTCCGTTTGGTATGTGCCACCCGTTAGCTGATATGCGGGTGATCATGCTGCTTGCAGCCTCGAATGACCATTGCCCAACATGGATAAATCCTTTCTTTTCGAGGAATCGTATTTGTTTTGGCGTGGAGAGTCCCTCAGCTCGTCTTTTGGAAAGCCTGTCAAGCAGAAGTTGTGCTTTTCCTGCATTATCTATCTCATCAGGGAATATACCGAGCTTTTCCAATGTCTGTATCTGTTTCTGCGTAGGCGGAGCTGCTTCCCATCCGAACGCGGGCACATAGTTGGACAAGTCTGCCGCCTGTATGCTCATTTCGTACTGGAGAGGATCCACAAGAGCACGCTTGCGCTTCTTCATTTCAGACAGCTTCTGTGCAAGTGCTGCTTCACGCTCTGCAACGACATCCTCTGATGCTTGCTGTTCAGCTTCTTCTATGTCCATTTCCATGCCTGCGTTTTCAGCCATATTCTCGGTCATTTTCTGTGCTACCTTTTCATCGGAGCATATGAGGCAGGCAGGACGGCACAGCTCATGTCGCTCCGTGTGCCACAGGAAGTCCAGCAGCAACAGCTCCGTTTTTCCCTCTGCAAGCCGTGTGCCCCTGCCTACCATCTGGCAATACAGGGAGCGGACTTTCGTTGGCCTCAGGACAATGATGCAGTTTACATCAGGGCAGTCCCAACCTTCAGTGAGTAACATGGAGTTGCACAATACATTGTACTTGTTCGCCGCATAATCTGCCAGTATTTCCGCCCTGTCAGAGCTGTTTCCGTTGACCTCTGCCGCCCTGAATCCCTTTTCGTTAAGTATGGCCGTGAACTTCTGCGATGTTTTTACAAGCGGCAGAAATACTACTGTTTTACGCCCATTGCAGTATTTCATCATTTCATCGGCTATCGCGTAAAGATATGGCTCCAGTGCCGTATCGATGTCGGCAGCTTTATAGTCGCCTGCCTGTACTGCTACGCCTGTGAAATCGATATTTATCGGTATCGTTACTGCCTTTATCGGTGAAAGATACCCCTCTTTTATCGCTTTCGGCAGTGTGTATTCATACGCTAAGGACTGAAAGAACTCACCTAAGTTCTTCATATCGCCCCTGTCAGGCGTTGCCGTAACGCCCAGCACATCTGCATCGCCGAAATGCTCCAGAACCCTTTGATAGCTGTCGGAAAGTACATGATGTGCCTCATCAACGATTATTGTGTTGAAGTGATCATGCCCGAATGCGCTCAGCCTCTTTTCTCTCATGAGCGTCTGCACCGAGCCGACCGTTATCCTGTACCATGATCCGAGGCTGCTTTCCTCTGCCTGCTCTCTTGCACATATCAGGCCAGTTGCGCTGTGTATCTTGTCAGCAGCCTGATCGAGCAGCTCGCCCCTGTGTGCAAGTATCAGCACACGCTTGCCTTCTGTCACACACTGCTCGGCGACCTTTGCAAAAACAATGGTCTTTCCACAGCCTGTCGGCAAAACCAACAGAGTTCTTGCATTGCCGCTGCTCCATTCGCTGAAAACAGCGGCCTTTGCTTCCGCCTGATATGGTCTGAGCTCCATCAGAAGCTTCCCGGCTTCCATCCTGTATTATTGGCAGCATATTGAGGCATATATGCTGCCGTTTGTACAGTGGCGGCCGCTCTGAGATCCTTCGGCTGCTCATCATAGGCATACAGCTTCTTGATCTTGTTGGACTGCCCGGAAGAGCCGTCCTTCTTTGTGTAATTATCGACATACACATGACAATAGCCTGTGCATCCGGTTATTGCCTGCCAGTTCATCCTCAGGGGCTCGTCATGCTTTTTGAGCCCTATCGACAAAAAGAGCGATGACAGCTTCCACTCCATTTTTTTGCATAGCTGGAAATTTTCCTTGATCGTTATGTCCCCCTCAGGCGCTTGTATCGTAAAGGTCACTATTGCCATTTTGCAGGCCGGTATCTTCGATGTGGCTGAGGGCTCATAATTGCCCCTCTCGAACTTGGTCACCGTGAACTTGTAATCACCCTCGGGCACAACAATAAATTCGCCGCCCTCTTCAGATATCTCATCGTCCCAATCTAAAACTTCATTGTTTTCGTACATCTTTTTTCACCTCATATAAACGGCAGTTCTTTATTTTTCTTTATCATCGCGTATACCTGTTCCCATGCACCTATGAGCACACCCTGAATAAAATCAGGCGGGTAGCTCACAACAGGCATCACCTCAGGAAAATACCCCTTCTGCGACACCGCAAAGCGGATATCCCGCTCGGTAACACCATTGAGCCGCATAAGGTCACGCAGCGCAGGCGGCAGTCCCTGTGGCGGCTCTTCGATCACTTCTTCAAATATAATATATCCTCAAGCTTAAACTCAACAGTA
>CAMHMM010000044.1 GCA_946186215.1 uncultured Ruminococcus sp.
TGAAAGGCACAAATATAGAATGTGCCCTTGTTTCCACCAACTCCATTACACAGGGACAGCAGGTCTATCCGCTGTGGCATGATCTTTTTGAAGATGGCATAACGATAAACTTTGCACACCGCACTTTTCGATGGGACAGTGAAGCTTCAAATATGGCACATGTGCATTGTGTTATAATCGGATTTTCCTATGTATCACGGAATGAAAAACTGCTCTTTGACGGTGATACGGTGCAGAAAGTCGGTAATATCAATGCTTATCTACTCAATGCGCCTAATATAATCATAGAAAAGCGAAAAAAGCCTATATCTGATGTACCGGAAATGCTGAAAGGTAGCAGTCCAGTTGACGGCGGGAATTTATTGCTATCAGACAAGGAATATCAGGACATAATATCAAAAGAGCCGTTATCACAGAAATATATCAGACCATTTCTCGGTGCAAAAGAATATTTGCACAATATCAAAAGGTGGTGTATTTGGCTTGAAAATTTTGATCCATCAGAAGTTGCTAAACTCAACGAGATCAACAGAAGGATCAATGCTGTGAAAGAATTTCGCCTTTCAAGTACAAAAGAAGCCACCAAACGATATGCTGAATATCCAACAAGATTTATGGAAATGAGGCAGCCCGACACAAGCTATATTCTAATTCCCCGCCACTCCTCGGAAAACAGAAAGTACATCCCGTTTGGATTTATGGGTAGTGAAGTGATTTGCGGAGATGCTAATGCAATGCTCCCTAATGCAACTTTGTTTCATTTTGGAGTTTTAAGTTCAGCTGTTCATATGTATTGGGTTAAAACAGTATGTGGTAGAATAAAAAGTGATTTTCGATATTCAAATGATGTTGTGTATAATAACTTCCCATGGTGTGAACCTAAACCTGAACAAAAAGCAAAGATAGAACAAACCGCACAGGCTATACTTGATGCCCGTGCAAAATATCCCGACAGCAGCTTTGCCGATATGTACGGAGATAATATGTATCTGTATGCAGACCTCACCGCCGCCCACAAAGCCAATGACAAAGCAGTTATGCAGGCTTACGGGTTCAAGCAGGATATGACAGAAAGCGAGATCGTGGCAGAACTGATGAAGATGTACCAGAAATTGACGGGAGCTGATAAAATATGATAACACAAAAGAAACAACAGCATCAGACACCGAGAGAACGGCATGAAAGAATGGTTCGCAATGTTGCCGGTACATTTGCTATCGAAGGGATAACTCTCAGCGATTCAAGCAGAAATAATCTCGACAGGCTCTTTTCGGGTCAGGCAAGCTATGAGCAGATCATGGAAGAGATCCGGGCTAAATACGATAAGAGGAAATAATGTTTTCAAAGCTGCACTCTTGCAAAGCTTTTTGATGAATAGTTGATCATTGACGGTTCAATATCCTGTTTCCCAAAATCACGAATTTGTTGATTTTGGGAAACAGATTTTTTTGCCCTGAACGCGGCATAATAGCTTTTGGACGAAAAGCTGTTCGGCCTGTCGAAAACCGGTGTAAATAATAGCAGACATAAAAGTTCCGAGCCACAAATGAACAACTCCGTACAAAATAGAGTACGAGTAACAGCGGCGTTTCGCCGTCCTTGCCGACTTGCCTAAGTGCAAAATAATAGTGGGTATAAAAGCTCCGAGCCACAAATGAACAACTCCGCAAAAAATAGAGTACGAGTAGCTGTCGGCCTTGCCGACCGGGAGGGTGCAGGCTCTGCCTGCCTGCCTTGACAAATCTGAATAGAAATAGTATAATTGACATAATGATTTTTAACAATACTTATCTCCGATAGGGAATATGATATGGACAGAAGAAATATAATAAAAGGCCTTACCAACTATCTTATGTCGCTGGCGCTGGCGCTTGTGGTTGCCCTGTATCTCAGCGGCAGGATAGGCTGGTTCCTTATTGCAGCGTTTATATGCGCTCCGATAGTGTCGCTGGCGCTGACAGCGGCATTTGTTTCAAGGATATACGCCTCCATCGACGGCGGCGGCATGACGGTGAGCAAGGGCGACAGCGCCGAGCTTGCCATAACCCTTTCAAACGGCTTTATACTGCCGTCCCCGCCGGTGTGCATCAAATTATTCACAGGCGATGGTGCAGCCGCTGATGAACCCAATATAACCTGTACGGTCATGCCCATGTCAGAGGAGATCATCCCCGTAAAGTATCTTGCGAGGATCAGCGGCCCGCATAAGGTAGGCGTGGAGAGCATTGTGATCAGGGATTATTTCGGGCTGATCTCATTCAAGCTTCGCAATATTGACACAGAGGAGCTCCATACCCGACTTGATATCATCCCCGATATCGCAGATGTGCCCTTTACCGCCTCGCTTTTCAGGCGTGCCGAGGAGATATCCGCCATGGCCGACGACAGCGAGGATACCGTGAGCGATACGGTGCATATGTTCGGCGGCTTCCCCGGGTACGATAGCCGCGAATATGTCCCGGGCGATCCGCTCAAGCGTATCAACTGGAAGCAGTCCGCAAAGAAGGGCTCGCTGCTGGTGCGTCTTGACGATGAAACTCCCGCTCAGTCAATAAATATCGTGCTTGACGGGGTTTTTGAGGAAAATATCGATCCTGTCCTGTTCCATACATCGGATAAGCTGCTCGGCAATTCTCTTGATGAGCTGCGCGAGCTTGCAGGGCAGTGGGCTGTGGAGCAGTCACTTGGCATGGTTCGTGCCTTTGTCCGCAGAAATTACAGCGTTACCTACTATTATATGGGCGAGCACGGCTGGCAGTCTCTGGGCGTTGCCGATGAAAATGAGCTGACTCAGGTGCAGACCGACCTTGCTTCGATGAGATTTTCGCCGGAGATGAGATTCACCCGCTACCCTGCGGATGAGATAAGCAATTCAAAGGGCGGTGTGTCCGTGTTCTTCACGCCTTTTTGCAATGCCGCACTGTATGAGGAGCTTACCGCAGATTCGGACGGCACGCAGAGACCTCTTATCGCTGCAGCCGTTACAGACGGTTCAGCAGATGGATTTGAAACGGGGGGAGCAGCATGACAGAGGATATAAAAGGCCTTATCATATCAAAAAAGAAGCTGCTGCTTCCAATACTTCTTTCGGTAGTCCTTTCGCTTTCCACATATGCGGTGTATGATGAAAGGCTCTCTTTCGGCTGGGTGCTCGGCGTTATAGGCGTTACGGTGGTCACCTTTGCCGTGGGCGAATTTGTCAACCGCCACCATTTTATTGGTGCCATAGGCCTGATAGCACTTATTTTTGCCTGCCTGTATTTCTTTTTCATGCTCATTGCGGGAACGGATTACGGCTTTACCTTCCAGCGATGGCTGCTCACAGGCTCGGACGAGGTGGAAACGCGGTTTGAGTATATGCTCGCCGTGCTGATAAGCTTTATTCCCTTTTATGCCATATGCATATATTACTTTACCGCCATTTTGTACAGAATGGTGTTTCTCACACTGATAAGCATAATCCCCTGTGCCCTCTATGTAAAGGTGCTCGAGGATATGGGCGATATCTATATCGCGCTGATAGCGCTTCTCAATGTGGCCATACTCCTTGTCGAGGTGCGCTCGAGAGAGGATAAGGGCAGGAGAGTCATCGGCGCAAAGCAGTCCGTGCTTTCGGTTACGGTGTTCATATTCTTCCTGCTTGCGGTGTCCGCTGTTATCCCCAAGGAAAGGGATGCCCGCTACTATGACAGATTTGAAGAGCTCTTCATGGATACCGATATGCAGAATTCGTTCCGCAGCGACTACACCAATTTTGCGGATCTTTCGGGAAATGCGGATAATTACCGCAACTTTGCAAACCGAAGGATGTATACCGTCACAGGCTCTCATGCGCCTTATTTCAAGCGCCAGACCTTTGATGAGTATGATTTTGAACTCAATGCATGGAGAGCATTTCCTGATTCAAACACCATCATCTGCACCCAGCAGGAGTGGTATGATACCCATAATCTGCAGAACCTTTCCGTTCTGCAGTCAGCGATGCGCCGCGCGGATGAGCTTTCACCGGGCTTTGCGGAAAAGTACGGACTTACGGGCGTTACAAAGGGCATCGATGTGAATGATGCGATAGTCACCCTTGTGGTGAGCTCTGAAAATTTCGGCGCGATGTACTATCTTTCACCTGCCCGTGCTGTGGATGTGCGCAATTATATCGGCGGCCCCGATGCATATGTTTCAAAGAGCGGCGTTTTCCGCTTCAAGGATGAGCCTCACCCCAATGATTTTGCCTATGTGGTGGAATATTATGATGAGATATTCTCCAAGGGGCGCTTTATTGCAGAAGACGGTTCGTCTATGGACAGCGCTGCCTGCCATGAGATGCTCACTGAGATGAAGGATATCCTTGCAGAGGGCGATGCCCGCTCCGACGAGACCTTTGTCAAGTCAGCAGATGTGTTCCTTTCGGTAAATGATGATGCAATGGAGTACAAAAGCCGCTGCGAAGCAAATACAGCCCTTGTTCCCGAAAGGATAAAGGAGCTTGCCGAGGAGATCACCGACGGCATGACCTACGACTGGGAAAAGGCCAATGCCCTTGCTTCGTACTTTATCCAGAACAACTATATCTATGACCTCAATACTGCCGCGCTCGATCCCTCTGTGGAATACTTCCTGTTTGAAAGCAAGAGGGGAAGCTGCTCGGACTATGCTTCCGCATTTACGCTTATGGCAAGGAGCGTGGGGCTCACCGTGCGCTATTGCGAGGGCTTTATGCCCGAGCTTTCGTCAAGGGAGAATACATACATCATCAAGGATACGGACTCCCACGCATACGCTGAGGTCTATATCCAGAATATCGGCTGGCTGGTCTATGAATCCACAGTCGCATCCGAATACAATCCCTTTGCGGATATGGCGGAGACCAATGTGAACAACGGTCCTCAGTTTGAGCTTGATACAGGTCTTGTGAGCACAGTCCTGCGTATCATGGGACTGGTGCTTGCAGTCGTTCTGATAGGCGTGTTCCTGTTCCCAGTGATCGACGAGATGAAGTTCAGACGGGAATTCTCCAAGTCTGATCCGGATAACGCAGCAGTCCTTGCCTATTCAAGGCTGTCCTCGGGCAAGGCGACCAAGATCGTCAGGGGCATATCCTCCAAGACACCCTTTGAGGTGACGGATAAGCTTTCAGACAAGACAGGCACTGACAGTACGCCTCTTGCGTTCATGGTTGAGCGCTCTGTCTACGGCGGTGATGCACTGAACGATGAGGATAAATCCCAGGTAAAGAGCGTATACGAAAAGGCCGTCAGCGGCATAGAGAAATATCTTTCCGATAAGGCGAAGACCGACAGAAAGAAGTTTAAGGACAAATTCAGAAAGAAGAAATGATACTGTACTGCAGCGCTTAGAATAGTTCCAAGTCGCAAACAGATATTGCCGCTCAAATAAGAGTACGGGTAACTGTCGCCTTGGCCGAACGAGCAGCAGCGGCGGTATCATCAATATAAAAGTTTCGAGATGCAAATGAGTGTTGACTACAAATAAACATACGGGTGGCTGCAGGCTCTGCCTGCCGGGCATCAGCGAAGGTATCATCAGTATGAGAGTTCCGAGCCTCAAACAGGCGTTAATACTCAAATGAGAGTACGGGTAACTGTCGGCTTTGCCGACCGGAAGGGGGAGTGAAAAACGGCACAGATAACGATGCGTGAGCTGGAGACGGTAATAAAATCAGGCAGCGCAAAGGGTGCATATTATCTCTACGGAGCGGATAATTACCGCACTGCCGAGGCGTTCGGCAGGCTCTGCGAGAGCATCGTCCCCGCGGATGATACACTCAATATCCATTCCTTTCAGGGAAAGAACATAGATATAGATGAAGTAGTGGAGGCCTGCGATGCCCTGCCTGTGTTTGCGGAGAAGATGCTGGTCACCGTGTGCGACCTCGATCTTGAGGTGAACAAGGTGCCTGCTGCAAAGCTGAAGCCTCTCATTGATGAGATCGAAAATCTGCCCGAAACGACGGTGCTGATCTTCTATACATCCACCACCGATATATGCGGCGGTAAGGCAAAGCCCACAGCGGCCAATAAAAAACTGTTCACCGCAGTGGATAAATATGGCAGTACCCTTCGCTTTGATATGCTCACTCCTGTGCAGACCGCAAGGCTTGTGGAGCAGCGCTGCTCGGAAAACGGAGCCGCCATCGAAAGAGCGGCCGCAGAGCTTATCGGCACAAGATGCAGGGGCGACCTTAACTTTGCCATGAACGAGGCGGACAAGCTTTCCTCATATTCAGCGCATATCACAAAAGCGGATGTGGAGATGCTCACCCCCGAAAATGACGACACAAAGGCCTATACCCTTTCTGATGCAATAGCATCGGGGAATGTGACGCGGGCGCTGGATATCTACAACCGCCTTATCGAAAACAGGACGGATCCCATCTATCTTCTGTATATCGTGACAGGCAGCATAAACGATATCTACCGCGCAAGGCTGGCACTTGACAGCCGCAGGAGCGCGGAGAATGTGACGGAGGATTTCGGCTACTCCGCAAATATGCGCTTTCGTGTGACAAATGCGTTCAAGAGCGCACAGAAGACCACTGCAAAGAGAATGCGGCACTGTATGGAGGTGCTTTTGCAGGCCGATCTGGATATGAAAACGGGCAAGGGCGCACCGGAGACCATACTTGAAAACGCGATAATCAGGATAAGCGGAAAATGATCCCGACGGGACCGACAATACAGGAGAAAGATCAATGAAGAAAGTAAATAAGGCGGCGGCAGCTCTTGCCGCGCTTGTCATGCTCGCAGGCTGCGCTCCGGCAGGAGAAACGGAAAAAAGCGCAGTTCCGGCCACAGAGCAGCAGGTACAGACAGAGGCGGTCACACAGGTTCAGACACCCACCGAGCCCGTTGACCTTTCAAAGGGGCTGACTGATGCCATGTACAGCCGTGCCGTGCTCAACGAGGGCAACAGGGCAAGACTGGCGGCAGTGATGAAAAAGGCCGAGGCAGGTACGGCGATAACCGTGGGCACTATCGGAGGCTCGATCACACAGGGCAGCGCCGCATCAAATCAGCAGCTTTGCTATGCGGGGCTTTTCAACAAATACTGGACGGAGAAATTCCCCGATACGCAGGTGAATTTTGTCAATGCGGGCATCGGCGGCACCAATTCATATCTGGGTGTCCACAGAGTAGATGAACAGCTTCTTTCAGCAAAGCCCGATGTAGTCGTGGTGGAGTTTTCCGTAAATGATGCGGACAGGCTGATGAACAAATACTCCTATGACAGTCTTGTGCGAAAGATAATGTCGGCGGAAAATGAGCCTGCGGTGATACTTCTTTTCACCACACAGGAAAACGGCACGAGCCTGCAGGAAACTCATATGGAGATAGGCAGGGCGTATGATCTGCCATGCCTCAGCTACCGCGAGGTGGTGTACCCCGAGGTGGCAGCGGGAACGCTTGACTGGAAGGATATCTCGCCCGACAACATCCATCCCAACGATGCGGGACATTCCCTTATCGGACAGCTCCTTTCGCGCTATCTCGACAGCGTCTATGACGAAAGGAACAGCATAGAGGGCAGCACGGCATTCACTGCTGAGGCCTATACAGCGGATTATTACAAAAATGCAAAAATGCTCTCCTCAAAGGATATAGAGCCTGTGGAGATAAGCGGCTTTGAGGCAGGCACCAATAAGGTCTATCCCGAGCTTTTCCCGGATAATTTCGTCACCGAGGGAGAGGGCTGTCTTAAATTTGAAACGGACTGCTCGTGTCTTGGCTTTTTCTATCTCAAGACAGTAGACGGCAAGGGCGGCAAGTACGATGTGTATGTGGACGGCGCACGCAAGGGCGTTCTCGATGCGGATTTCTCCGGCGGCTGGGGCAATTACGGCGAAACTCAGCAGATACTCATCGGCAAGGAGAGCGGGCACCACGAGATCGAGATAAAGCTTTCCGAGGGCAGCACAAATACCGCTATGACCATACTCGGCGTGATGGTAAGCTGATATCACAATTAATGATGTACATTGCACAATGAATGATGTGCAATGTATGGTGAATAATGTATAATTAAACTAAGGGGGATAGTCTTATCCTCCTGTGACTTAAGAAAATGCCGGACACACGAAAAATGTGGATATGATCTGTCCGGTGCTTCCTTAAAGCAGACAGGTGAAATATGCACAAGGAATTTTTGATGGGCAATGCCGCCATAGGCATGGGGGCTGTTGCCGCAGGACTGAATTTTATATCCGGTTACCCCGGCACACCGTCATCAGAGGTGCTGGAGACCGTTGCAAAGCAAAATGACGGTACTGTTTATGTGGAGTGGTCTGTAAATGAAAAGGCCGCACTTGAAGCGGCTGCTGGCGCAGCCTACTGCGGTGCCCGTTCTATGGTGACCATGAAGCAGGTGGGGCTCAATGTTGCTTCCGATCCGCTCATGTCCCTTGCATATGTGGGCGTAAAGGGCGGTATGATAATCATGGTGGCGGACGATCCCGGCCCCATATCATCCCAGACAGAGCAGGATACACGCACATTCGCTGTGTTTTCCAAGCTGCCCTGCTTCGATCCCGCCTCGGTCGAGGAAGCATTCTATATGGTGCGGGATGCCTTTGAGCTTTCGGAAAAATATCACACCCCTGTGATATTCCGCCCCACTACGAGGATATGTCACGCATATGCTTCGGTAGAGGTGCCCGAAAAGGCGGACTTTATAAAGAATGTCCCCGAGGGTTTTGTGAAGGATACATCGCGCTGGGTGATATTCCCCAGACTTTCCTACAATAACCATATCGCAATAGAAAAGCGAAACGCCGCGCTTGAAGCGGAGCTTTCGGCCTATCCCCGCAATGAGATAATCAATAAGGATTCAAAGCGCAGTATGGGCATTGCAGCCAATGGCATCAGTTATGCCTATGTGCGTGAGGCAGTACGGGATATGGAGGATCCCCCGAGGATACTGAAGGTGGCAACGCCCTTCCCGTTCCCGACAGACCTTGCCTGTGAATTTATGGACGGGCTCAGCGAGGTGCTGTGCATAGAGGAGCTCGATCCCGTTATCGAGCGGGCACTTACTCATATATGCGGCACTAAGAACCTTGATATCCCGATATGCGGCAAGCTTTCGGGCGATGTAAAGCCCGCAGGTGAGAATTCCGCAGAATACGCAAAGGCTGTGATACAAAAAGCAGCAGGAGATGATGCCGTTATCCCGTATGAGGAGGAAACCCCGTCTCTGCCTGTGCGCCCGCCTGTGCTGTGTGCGGGATGTCCGCACCGTGCATCCTTCTATGCGGTAAAGAAGGCGATGAAGGGGCAGAAGGCTGTGTTCTGCGGCGATATTGGCTGCTACACTCTGGGAAATGCCCAGCCGCTCGATATGGTGGATACCTGCCTTTGCATGGGAGCGGGAGTGAATATCGCGCAGGGGATAGGCAGGATAGAGCCCGATACAAAGTGCTTTGCCTTTGTCGGGGATTCCACCTTCTTCGCGTCGGCCATCACAGGCGCTGTCAATGCGGTTTATAATCAGGCGGATATGACGCTTATCGTTCTTGACAACAGCACCACTGCCATGACAGGGCACCAGCCCCACCCCGGGACAGGGCGCACAATGATGAACGAGGTAGTGGCAAAGATAGATATAGAAGCAGTTCTGCGGGGCGTGGGCGTGCAGACGGTGGAGACTGTCGATCCCCTCGATCTTGCGGCATCTGTTGAATGTATAAAGCGTGTCGCCGCACAAAAAGGCGTAAAGGCTGTGATATTCAAGTCGCCCTGTGCGATGATAATAAAGCAGGGCAGGCCTGTGACCATCGGTGAGGACTGCACACAGTGCAGATACTGCATAAAGCAGCTGGGCTGCCCGGGCATCGTTATCTCAGATGGCAAAGTGGCGATCGAGCAGGCACTTTGCACAGGCTGCGGGCTGTGCGCTCAGGTCTGTCCTTCAAAGGCGATAAGGTAAGCTCTGCCGGCATCTGCAAATGCTGACTATGCTTTATCCGATAATTCTCTGATCATGGGGGGATATTATGAATACGACTTTAGTGGCTGTAATACTGGTGATTTGCTTTTTTGGCCTGTTTATCTGGCAGGTCGCATGGTTTGACCGCAGCAAGGAAAACTATG
>CAMHMM010000045.1 GCA_946186215.1 uncultured Ruminococcus sp.
TTTTTCAGATAGTCTGCCAGTATCTGTGCAGGAGTATCGAATATTCCTATCTCCTCAGTCCAGTCGTATACACAGTACAGTCTGCCGTCCTCACCTATATACACGAGTGCAGGATAATAGTATCCGATCTCACCCACAGGGCATATTTCCTGCTTTGCAAACTCCTTCACATTATCATATTCATCCATTGCTTCGTCAAGGCGCATGAGCATATCTTTTTCTGTTTTTGCTGTGTCAAAGGCATATGAATAGTATTTTCTGACAAGCGAAAAGCACCCTATTGATATTTCCTTGTTATATACAGGATCGTTGAGCATAATATAACTGTCACGATATGCACCGCCGTATTGCCTGAAAAATTCTATAGCTGACGGCAGCAGTTTCACTCCTGCTTTATCATAAAGAGCACAGAAGCTGTTTACTTCCTCCTGCGTTACCTCTGTACATACAAGGCGCACCGCTTCTTCCGTTCTTTCTGTAAGTGTTCCTTTAAGTTCGATCATATTTTCCTCTATCTCATCTATCGGCAAAATGTTATTTCACATTCACCGTCATCCGTAAACATTTCTATCTCATATTTCAGAGCACTGTTTTTGTATTTAATATATATGTACTGCATTCTATCACGCAGCGTAGAGTGTCCATAGGTCACTATCCTTATCGGCTCTTATACAAATGTTCAAATAACATTATAGCAGATTTTTCCGTAAATTTCAATAGAAAAATCCACATCGGCAGGCTAAGCCACGGGCAAAGCCCGCTGTTACCCGTGCGCTTATTTGTGGGTAACGCACATTTGCGGCTCGAAGCTTCTATGCCTGCTATAATTTTACACTTAAGCAGGCAGAGCCTGCACCCGCCCGTACTTTATTTTGCAAAAGAATCACATACTTGAAGCCCGGAACTTCTATGCCTGCTATCATTTCGATCTGAAATATAAGGAATATCGCGCAGAAAATCACATTTTCTGATTAGACGGATGTTGAATTATGATATATAATAATATAAAGATCATCAGAACTATCATATACGAACAATAAGCAGGGAAGTACAGGAGGGACATTATGGCAATGATGGAAAGACCGCAGGTCAGCATGATCAATGGCGGCAAATGCTGGGAACACGAGTATGAAAAGTTTTATCTCAAAGTGTATGTGCCCGATAATGACCTTGACGGGCAGACGAATAACTACAGCTTCAGAGCACCGCTGCTGCTTGTTTTTGAGGAACACAGGCAGGATATGGAAAGTGCAGTAAGATATGCACAGGAGAGCGGGCTGGCTAAGATAGCTGCAGATGTTGATTCGAGTGTGCTGTTCGTATATCCCACAGATGACAAGGGCTGGGAGGGAGCAGATCAGGGTCTCTATGCGGCAGTAATAGCAGAAATCAAGATGATACCTGTTTACAAAGACGGTATAGTTGATAATTTTGACTTCTTTGCACAGGAATTCAAGGGATATTTTGTGCGCGGAGCAATATTCCGCACAGATATTTATAGCTTCGGTGCTTCGGCAGATTATGTTGCAAAGAATCTTCTCACCACACTGCAGGGCGAATACCTTTGGGGACCCGGTGAGATAACTCCCGCTGTGTGCTCGATGGAAAGGCTCAGTGTCGTCCCTGATGTGCAGAGGAAGGATATTGCCATAATAAGCGCAGGTAACAGTGATGCGGTAAACAAGGCTTTCGACGGATGTGAGAATGTACTCATCAAGGACAAAGCCGAGTATGTGAAGGACTTTAATTCATTTGTGAAGAAGTTCAAGATGTGGTGCGGTGAGATGCAGCTCGAACCCGATCTGCCTTCACTTGGCATGACTGAGGATGTGGGGAGCGTGATCGTTGAAACATCTCCTGACAATACACAGATAAAGGAAAAGACACATAAGGTAGGGTATTTTGCATACTACAACAACAGCATATTCGACAATGGTGCCGTTCCTCTCGTTATAGGCTTCCACGGCGGCGGAGATTCATCGATGTATCTCACATTCGTAGCAGGCTGGTGGGAGATCGCACATAAATACGGATTCTTGTTCGTATCAATAGAAAATCATCAGTTCGTAACGGCAACGGAGGCTGCCGTGGTGATCGAAGAACTGAAAAAACGCTACCGCATTGATGAACACCGTATATATGCAACGGGATTTTCAATGGGCAGCGGCAAGACATGGGATATGTATCAGGAGTATCCCGAAATGCTTGCAGGCATCATGCCCGCCAGTGCGCTTTTCCCAGTATATACCACATTTTTCGGAACACCATGCACGGAAAACCTGAACAAGACTGTTCCCGTCCCCGTATTTTATTCGGGAGGAGAAGCTTCACATCTGCCTGAGCTGCCGTTCCATGCGTCACAATGTGTGGAGCGTGAGGTCTATGTTGCTCAGGTGAACCGTCTCAGCAAAAGCTTTGACAATATATCATTTGAGGACAAGAATAACTGGAATGATCCGATATGGGGCATAAAGGGTGACCGTGTTGAAAAGATTACTGATCCCTCAAAAGGAAGTACTCTCACGATAAATTATTATGACAGTGATGACGGTATATGCCGCACTGCCTTTGCAAGTGTCAGCGGACAGGTACATGAATGCCGCCAGCACAGCTGTGAAAATGCATGGAAGTTTATCTCGCAGTTCAGGCGATAAATAATCTCATAATTCTTGTTAATGGATAAAGCAGGCTGCAAGGTGTCATGCCTTGCAGCCTTTTTCTGTGCTTTCGGCAAAGGAGTGACGCATTATCATGCATTACGCCCCATTAATCTTATCACCTGAGCAGCAGATCACCCGATAATTTTTCTTCCCAGTCAAATGAGGTCACTACTCCTGACATACAGGCTATGGCAGCAAGTCCGTGAGCACAAGCCCATATCCTGAGTATCTCGATCTCCTGTTCATCTTCGTTCTTTTGAAGCTGCTTTTCTTTAAGATATTCAAGATAAGTCTCCTTTAACAATACAAAGGGGGGATAATCCTCCGTATAGGTTTTGTCAGGCCTAAGATGAGCCGTCACATTGCGGTTACTGAAAAGGAATCTGAAATAATCGGGTTTTCGGATGAAGAAGGAAACATAGCTTTTTCCCATATTGACTATGGCGCTTTCGGCATCAGTCGAATTTTTGACAGCTTCTGTAAGCTCCTTCATAAACTGTTCGGTAACACTTTGTTTTATAGCCTCGATAAGATCGTCCTTATCCTTGAAATGCGCATAGGGTGCGGCGTGAGATACACCGCAGAGCGCTGCCGCCCTGCGCAGAGAAAGGCTTGCTTCCCCGCTTTCATTTATTATCTTTATTCCGGCATCTATCAATGCCTGACGCAGATTGCCGTGATGATAATTGTCACTCATTATTCTTCTCCTTTATCTGTCTGATTATCTCACAGGTCTTTTCAGGATTCTCCCATAAAGGGCTGTGTGCCGCATCCAGTATCAGCCAGAAGCCTTTGTCCGGGGCTTCAAGTATCTCCTCATACTCTTTGACCAGTTCCCACGGACAGTTGTAATCATATTCCCCGCTGATAAAATATGCGGGTATTTCAAGGCTCGGTAGATCCTTCCGGTAATCATGTCCTTCAAGTTCAGCCTGCAGAGGTGTTGTGCGGTACTTCTTCATAGCGGGTATGTATTGAAGCTTTTCCCTGATCGTATAGCATCTGCACAGCATTATCGGAAGGGCGATACCCTCAAATTCCGAACGATCCCTTATCGTTCCTCCGCCGGCTTTATGAAGCAGATATACATAGTCGTACCAGTTCCTGCATTTTACCTTTTCATCCTGCCATTCGACCGCCGCATCAAGTTTTTTGAGAGATGCCTTATCATTGCGGGAGGTAAAAACATCCTTCATGAAGCTGTACATCAGTGTATCCCGATCACAGGAGTCTGTGACACACTGAGCCATATTGATCAGGGCATAATAATCCTCCGGGTACTGCTCTGCCGCCCTGAGCGCAATATGTGTCCCTCCCGAAAAGCCCATGATAAATATCTTTTCCTTAGAAAACCTTTGTTTGAGATATTGTGTTACATAATTTATATCCTTGAGCAGGTTTTCAAGAGTGATAAAGCTCATATCATAGTCTTTGTCATAGGCTATCCCCATATTTCTGTAATCCCAGTATACTACAGTGAAATCCTCCTCAAGCCTCATATCCTTGTATCTGTCTGTAAATACATAATCATCAGTTCCCGGGCCGCTTGAAACAAACAGGAGCACGGGATTATCCGTATCAACGCTGTTGATGAAAAAGCCGTTGGGAGCGCCGTTTATCTCAATAATAAATTTTTCCGAAAGACTTTTTTCACCATCATATTTTCTTATCTTTCCGGGACTTATTATCACCCATATCAGAAAGAGGATCAAAATCAACGCTATTATACATAACAATATCATAAAGACTATCTTCACAGCTTTCATTTTTTGTGTCATAATATCGCCCCAATCTTTACATCGTCAAGATTATTATACTATGTTATCTTTACAATGTCAAGATAACGATACAGCTAATTTTATCGTGGATATTTCAGGCGATATTGTTGAAAATGCTGCGTAATGATTGTCCTTCTCGGCTCTTGGATTGCTTTGATTTCTTCTTTCAGTGTTTCTATTTCCTATTTTACCATTTCTTTTTATGCTGTTGCTGTGATACACCCCACCGATTGCCTTGACATAAACAGAACAGGGGTGTATAATGATAATGTCAATACAGAAAGGAGCAGTTATGACAGAAATAAAACAGCTTGGCTCAGAGAGCTTTGATCAGATAAGATCACTTTTTTACAGCGTATTCACTGCCGCTCCGTGGTTCGATGACTGGAGCAATGAAAACCAGCTCACCGCATATATCCGGGACATTACGGGAAACCCCAATTCTCTTTCATACGGCCTGTTCGAGGACGGGCGCTTAGTCGGCATCTCACTTGGGTATATAAAGCACTGGTGTGCGGGAACGGAATATCTGATAGACGAATTCTGCATCCTTACCGAATGTCAGGGCAGAGGCCTCGGAAGAGCGTTTATCAGCGGCATTGAGGATAAACTCCGCGAGCGCGGGATATTGCGGATATTTCTGCAGACAGGAGCGGATGTGCCGGCATACAGCTTCTACAAAAGAAACGGCTTTGAAGAGCTTGTCGGTCATATCTCATTTACAAAATCACTGTGATGCGAGGCACAAAATGAACTATTTTATAGAGGGACTGCAGGGCAGCGGAAAAAGCACGATGACAGAGAAGATCTCCGCCCTGAACAGCGGCCACACAGTCATCAGAGAGGGCGATCACTCCCCTGTCGAGCTTTCATGGTGCGCATATGTGAGTGACAGGAAATATCATGATATACTTGAAAAATATCCTGCTCTTCGCCCGCAGATCGAAGAAAAATCTTTTCCCGAGGATGATAAACGGATAATCTGCTACACTAAAATAAAAACAGACGACCGTTCATTTTATCAGGATCTCGAGCAGTATGAGATCTACAACGGGCGCGTATCCTTTGATATGTTCCGTGAGACCGTACTGCGCCGGTACAAAAAATGGGACAGTGATAACATGATCTTTGAATGCTCACTGTTCCAGAATATAGTTGAGGATCTGATATTGTTCAGGCAATTTTCCGATGATGATATAATTTCATTTTACAGACAGGTCAGAGATGCATTGTCGGAGAAGGCCTATCATATCATTTATCTTTGCGCCGATGATATCCCCGGCAATTTACAGGTGATAAGAAAGGAACGCTGCGACGAAAACGGCAAAGAGCTGTGGTTCCCGATGCTGTGCGGCTTTTTTAACGGTTCGCCCTATGCGGTTTCACACGGTATGAAGGATGAAGCGGGCATCATCGCTCATCTTACGCACCGCCGCGATCTTGAGCTCCGGCTGTGCAAAGAGATATTCCCCGACCGCTGCACTATACTTCCATCAAAGAAATATTCCAACAATGATCTTCTGCAATTCAGGAGCTGATGGACACCTATCGTCATCGTCGATTTTAAAGAGGAGGAAACACTATAAGCGCGTTACTGCTTGCCGTGATATATCTTGCGTTCATAAGTCTCGGACTTCCCGACTCACTTCTCGGCTCGGGCTGGCCGACGATGCAGACAGACTTCGGAGTGCCGTCCTCCTATGCGGGATATGTTTCAATGTCTATATCGTTCATGACGATAATATCGGCGCTTATCGCCCCGTCGGTCATAAAGAAGATCAGAACACAATGGATAGTGGTGTTTTCCATCCTTCTGACCATTCTGGGGCTCATCGGCTTTTCATGCTCAAAGTCATACGCCATGCTGTTTATGTTCGTCATTCCCTACGGGCTCGGCGCGGGGTCGGTGGACTCGGCTCTGAACAACTATGTGGCAAAGCACTGTTCATCCTCGGTGATGAATTTTCTCCACTGCTTCTACGGCGTGGGAGCGATGATAAGTCCGTACATAATGTCCGTCGCCCTTGCAAAGGCGCACTGGAACGAGGGCTACCGCTGGACGGCATATATCCAGTCATTCATTATGATCATTTGCCTGCTCTCCGTTCCGCTGTGGAAGAAAAACGCCGCTGCGGAGGATGAAGAGGAGCAGGGCGGCGCAGGCATTAGGGATGCCATAAAAATCCCCGGAGTTATCCCCACGCTTATCGCATTCTTTGCCTACTGCTCAGGAGAGGCCACCTGCTTTTTGTGGACATCCAGCTTCTTTGCGGGCACTAAGCCGTCGATCTCCGCCGAGACTGCGGCGGCGTTTGGCTCGCTCATATTCGGCGGTCTTATGCTGGGCAGGCTCATTTCTGCATTTGTTTCAAACAAGCTTGGCGACAAACTGCTCATCCGCATAGGCATCGCTGTTGAAGCGGTCGGCATACTGCTGATATTTCTCCCGTTTGAAAGCTATATCCCCGCGGCAGTCGGCTTTGTCATAACAGGTACGGGAATGGGGCCTGTTTACCCTGCCATACAGCACATGGCTCCCGCAAACTTCGGAAGGAAAAACAGCGCGGCTGTGATCGGCCTGCAGATGGCCTCGGCATACATCGGAAGTACATTTATGCCTATGGTGTTCGGGCACATACAGCAGGCAGCGGGTATCGGCATAATGCCTTTATATCTGGCGGTATTTGCCGCACTCAATATCGGCCTTCTTGAATTTGCATACAAGCGGATCGTGACATGACGGAACAATTGGCTGACCTTATAGCTTAAGCATCATATATCCCGCAGTTATTCACGACATAAGCATTTTTTCAAGGACGGGTGTTATCTTTATCCTGAGATATCCGTTATTTTGTCAGTAAATCATATAAAACCAAAACCGCAGAGCATTTCAAACGCTCTGCGGTTATATTTATGGCTCATCCCCGTTTACATAAACAGTGCGGTTGTTTGTAAAGATAACCATGCCGGGCTTTGCCCCCGCAGGCTTTTTCACAAATTTGGCGGTTACATAATCCACAGGCACCTGTGATGAACCCCTTGCACTGCTGTGATATGCGGCAAGCCGTGCGGCGTAGAGTATCGTGCTTTCGGGCACCTGCTCACCGTTTGCCCTTATGATCACATGAGAGCCTGTGATATCCTTAGTATGCAGCCATATATCCGTCTTTTCCGCCGTTTTGTGGGTAAGCTCGTCATTCTGGCGGTTGTTGCGCCCTACAAGGATAACAAATCCGTCGGGAGATGTGTACTCAATGGGGAACAGCTTCACGGGCTTTTCCTTTTTGCCCTGCCGCCTGATATATCCCTGCTCGGCAAGCTCACTGCGAAGCGCATCTATCTCGGCCTCAGTGCGGGCTCTGTCTGCGATGTCGAGCACGCTTTCAAGATAGATGTTCTCGTTCTCGTCGGCTGCGATAAGTCCCGTGAGCATTTTTTCAGCATTGTCCTCGCGGCGGTACTGTTTGTACATCCTCTGCATATTCTGCGAGGGTGTGAGCCTCTTGTCAAGCTTGATCGTCACCTTCGGGACATTTTCATCATAGAAATTATCACATACAAGCTCCGCATCGCCCTTTTTCATCTGATAGAGATTTGCTGAGATAAGGTCGCCGTACAGCTTGTACTGCTCCTTTCTGGCGCACTGCGAAAGCTCTGCACGCCTGTTTTCAAGGCGGCGGCGTGTTCTCGTGCAGAGATTCTGTATCGTCTTGTACAGCTCAGAGTATCTCTGCCGCAGGCGCATCTCAGAGGAATTCTGAAGATAAAAGCTGTCGAGCAGCTTTCCTGCGCTTTCAAAATATTCCTTGCTGTAGATCCCGTCATACTGGGTTATATCCTCAAAGCAGAAATCCTTGTTTATCCCCTTGTCAGAAAGCATTACATAATGGCGGTCAGAGGAAAGGAACCTGTCCGCCGAAAGCCGTATCTCGTCAGCGATCCTTTCGCAAAGCTCATGAGTGAGCTCCGCTGCGGGTATATCATTTTCGCCGCTGGCTTTGTATATCCATTCTCTTGCAAGCACGGGAGATATTCCCTCGAATATGCCGATAAGCCCCTTTGCGGCGGATGTACCGCTGATTCCGCCAAGTGCGGCGATGATATCCTCCCTTGAAGCAATGAGGAAATTCATTCGTTCGCGCTTTTCGGGCATTTTGTATGTGACACCCGGCAGGATAAGCCTTGCTGCGGTAATATCATCGAGCCTGTGGAGCGCATCTATTATCCTGCCGTCCTGATGAAGAAGTATCAGATTGGAATATTTTCCCATAATCTCCACAGCAAGAGTGAGTATCTCGCGGTCGCCCAGCTCGTTTACCGTGTCATAATCGAGAAATATTATCCTTTCCAACCCCTCCTGACGGATATCCACAAGCTTTCCGCCCACAAGATGCTTTCTCAGGAGCATACAGAACATAGGCGGTGCCTTGGGGTTTTCCGCTTTAACTCCCGTAATGTGTATCCTTCCTGCGGTGCCGGACACACAGACAAGTATCTGTGCAGCACCGTTCTGCCCTCTCATGGTGAGTATTATCTCATCACGGGAGGGCTGATGTATCTTATCTATCCTGCCGCCCTTCAGGGGCTCGAGCTCCTGTTTCACAGCAAGGAGAAATGTACCGTCAAGCATATTATCACCATTTGACCTATCGGACGCAGTACTTCACGCTGCCCTCTGTTTATCATTTTCTCCCCGCCGGTGACGGGGAGAATGTTTATCTACTTCCATGCCTCTGATATCTTATCGTAAAGAAGCACAGCCTGTTCATGGGATGTGGATTTTTCAAAAAGCACCTCGTTGCAGGCCTCTCTGAACGCAGTTATCACCGAGGAATTTTCCATTTTGGGATTGATCGACGATAATGTATCCACTTCCTGCATCCTCAGAAATGCCTGATACTGTATGCCGTTGAGCATTCCCGCTTCCTCCAGTGTACGCCGCGCAGGCTCGCTCAGAGGTATCCCCTTTTCCACACCCTGCAGCTTTGCCATAACCGGAGAATTGAGGAGGAAATCCAGCAGCCTTGCCGCTTCCTCGGGATGAGCAGTGGAATGGCTTATCGCGTACATCGTAGCGGGCTTCATATACCAGCCCGTTCCGACGGGAGTGCCCTCTGCCGCAGTGTATTCCGCAGCGGTAACATCCCAGCCCAGCGAGATAGCGTTTGCACATTCATTCTCCGCATCTGAAAGCCATGCCACAACGCCCGCTGTAACATCATCCTCCAGATCATAATCCCCTGCATATTCCACATTGGGCATTACCTTTTCGTTTATCAGGCGGCAGTAGAAGTCTATCATGATCTGAAAATCGTCTGCTGTGAATTCAAGCTTTCCCTCCGGTGAGATTATCTTTCTCCCCGTGGTCTGCTCAGCATAGGCGATACAGTAGAGCCACGCGCTTTTTTCTATCATCGAAATAGGGTAGCATTCGCCGTTCATCACCTTTGCTGCTGCAAAAAGGTCGTCCCATGTACGGGGAACATCAAGCCCGAAGCGCTCATAGGCCGAGCGGTTTATATACACGGTCTGAGCGTTCATTGCGATAGGCAGCGCGTTCAGATGGCCGCCGCGCATCCCGTACTCGACCATCTGAGGATCTATGGTGTCTATGGAAACGATATAGGAAAGCTTGTTTAAATCGTAAAATCCCAGGCCATCGGG
>CAMHMM010000046.1 GCA_946186215.1 uncultured Ruminococcus sp.
CATATCAAACAGCTCTGCATCACCGAGCATCGCGGGCTTTGCTGTTTTTTTCCTGCCCTTTGTGCTGCTCTTCTTGTCATTGTAAAGGCTTTCGATAAGCTCCTTTTCAAATGATGTCTTTGAATAGACCGTATTCCCCAGAAGCTCCAGCTCGGAGGGCAGCTTCTTTGCCGCTCCCTTTGCGCTCCTGCGTACTTTCTTGGCCCTGCCCTGCCCCTTTTCGGGAGAAAGCAGTGCAGGCATGGGAGGTCTTGTCCCCTTTTTGGCCGGGGCTTTGCCGAAAGATATCTCTTCCGTTCCTCCCGATTTTCTCTTTTTTGCCATCAGATCGCTCCTTTGTATTTTCGGATATGCTAAGATGTAAAACAAATATCCGTATTCTATATTAAACGGCTTCGCCGCTGAAGTTCGTTGGTTTTGATGAGATCTGCACGCTCAGATCACATCATATATTTTGTCCCCCTCGGCAAGATAATACTGATTCATCCAGCCTACGAGGAATTTATGATCCGCAAGAGATGTTTCATTGGGTGTCAGATTATTTAGTGTTCCGCCGAGGAACGGCAGGTCCTGCGCTTTATCATATTCGTCATTTTTAAGCAGTTCTATTACTCCGACATAATACGAATGAACATCACCGAGCCAGTTGTAATAACAAAAACATGAATACGCAAATTTAAAAAATATCAGCGAACATATAAGGACTAACACTGGTTTGCCGGTCAATCTCCTGAATTTTTTCACTAATGCATCAAAATCATATACATCTTCTGCGGCATATTTTCCTATCACAAAAATTCTGATCGTCAAAACGGCAGTGATCACCACTATTCCCGTTATAAAGACAGCCAAATTCTGCGAATAAGCTATGGTCAGCATAGTCATAAATACTGCCAGAAAATCCAGACAAGCTCTTATCATTTCCGTCTGACCGATCCTGCATTTTCTCTCTGTCATCAAACCCTTTAGTCTGACAACTGCTACCAGCATAGTGACTGTGATCAGATTTACACCAAAGAGAAGCGGACTTGGTGTCCTGACATGAGAAAAGGACAGCGCAAGTATACCACAAACGCCTGCAATACATAACATATATGCTTTCAATACATCAAACAGATCTCTGCCAATCTCCAACTCCAGTATAAAGCAAAACAATGTCAAAAACAGCACGAAAGAATATTTTGACAGCAATATCTCGCAATAAACAGGAATAGCATACCGCAGAAGATGAGAAAATGAGCTGAAGTTTTCAATATTTTCCGCCCCCTCAGCCATTATATATCGCGCCCTGTTTCCAGGTGCGCCAACAACAATGATGATTCCCGGCAGCACAGCCAGTATATAACCCAAAAGCTTTCTTATACTGATCCTGCGGCAGATACACATCAGCACCACAGTTACTACGATTATCCCGCCTGTGATCTCATTTGTAAATGCAGAAAGAAACACAGGGATCAATGAAATAACATACTTAGCTACTCCCTTATCGCCGATTTTTGCGACATAAACGATCATGCACAAACTGCCCAGGAGCAGTACATCCGACCACAGATAATTTACTGCTCCGGATATCCAGAAAACATTGCTGCCAAATGATCCCAGAAACAAGTATGGAAATATCGCCATCAAAGGCAGCACCGCAGGCTTTTTTCTTCCGCTTATCATGACAAAAAGCAGGTACATGAATACACAAAGCAGAACATACATGATGCTGTTTGCGATATCAAAGCACCACTTGGGCAGCATAAGTATGCAATAGATCACAAAATGAGGAAAGACACGACCGCCGCACATATTGTAAAAATTCTGCATTGAGACAACAACATCTTCAAACGAATGGACTCTGATATCGTCACCTGTCGGATACATTTCCTTCCAGACGAAGGAAAAATGCCAATCATCACTAAGATAAGGGCAAAAAGAATTTAAAACAAACATTACCGCAAAAACGATAAAGCATGAGATCAATTCGATTTTATGTGCACGGAACATATCTTTTATCATTTTTTTCTACCATTTACATAAAACAGGATCTGTATCATTCATAGGATATCCCCGAATCCACCTTGTCATGCTCGGATGTGTTGAGGATCTCCACCTCTGTTTCGTGCTTTTTGGGGCGTGTCATGAGCACACGCAGTGCCTTGTGAGGATCGAGTCCCTCGAAAAGCACCCTGTAGCACTGTTCGGTTATGGGCATGGAAACACCGTGCTTCTGAGCCAGTTCATAGGCTGCCTTTGTGCAGAAATATCCCTCAACGGTGCCGACCTTCTTTACAGCATCCTCGGGAGAGGTTCCTTCACCTATCAGTATACCGGCACGGCGGTTGCGCGAGTGCATACTCGTGCAGGTAACGATCAGATCTCCGATACCTGTGAGTCCTGCAAAAGTCTCAGCCTTTCCGCCCATTGCAACGCCAAGACGGGTTATCTCCCAGATGCCTCTTGTCATAAGTGCTGCCTTTGTGTTGTCACCGAAGCCCATGCCGTCACTGATGCCCGCACAGAGCGCGATGATGTTCTTCAGCGCACCGCCAAGCTCGCTGCCGACCACATCGTTATTCATATATATACGCAGGGTGCTTGTATTCATGAGTCCCTGCACATACTCTGCCTGTGAGGGTATCTCAGACGAAACCGTGACGGTGGTAGGCATACCGATGGCTACCTCCTCGGCATGAGAAGGCCCTGTGAGCACTACAACAGGCCTGCCAAGCTCCTCTTTGAGCACCTCGCTCATCCTTTTGAGAGAGCCTGCTTCAAGCCCCTTTCCGGTATTTACGATCACCGTACCCTCATCAAGATACGGACTTACCTCCTGAGCCACAGATCTGATAAAGCTCACGGGTATCCCGAATATAACAAGATCTGCGCCCTTAGCGGAGGATATATCGGTAGTAAGAGCTATCTCAGGGCTGATATGCACCCCGGGCAGCTTTACCTTGTTTTCTCCTGTTTTTCTTATTTCGGAGATCTCACTTTCAAACTTCGACCATACAGTGACATCATTTCCCGATGAATTAAGTGCAGATGCCAGTGCAAGACCAAATCCGCCGGATCCGAGTATTGTAATTTTTGCCATAGCGATCACCCCTGCGCAATGCGCATCCCCTGCCCGCAGGCAGGCTCTTTATTCTTTCTTTTCTTTTGAACCGAACTTGTTTTCCGTGCCGTTTAGAAGTCTTTTTATATTTGAACGGTGCATGATTATTATAACCAGTGCGGAAAGTGCAGCACAGACTGTATACATCACGGTAATATCCATCTGGGTATGGCGCACGAAATGGTTGATGAAAAATGTGCTCACCGCATAGGCCACAGCGCCTATCACCGAGCCAAGTGAAACATATCTTGTAAGCGCCACGATAATGATAAACAACGGTATGACTATCGCAAAGGAGATAGGATCAACACACAGCAGCACTGCCGCGGTCACAAGAGCGCCCTTGCCCCCCTTGAAGCCGTAATACAGGGGGAATACATGGCCGAGCATAACGAATATTCCTGCGATATACCCCACAAGACGGCTGTCTACTGCGTCACCTGCCAAGAGATGCACAAGCAGCTGAGAAAGAAACACCGCTGCTACGCCCTTTGCGATATCCCCGAGAAGTGTCAGCAGCGCGGGGACTTTTCCGAAGCAGCGCAGGGTATTTGTAAGTCCCGCATTTTTGCTGCCGTGCTCGCGGATATCCTCATGCTTAAGCACCCGCACAACTATTATCGACGAATTGAGACTGCCCAGCAGATAGCTCATTACTGCTGCGGCAATAAGCGATATAACTGTCATAACAAGATCCTTTGTTTATGCATCCTCCCGTTTCTGACGGGAAAGACACACTTATTATCCTTTATCACAGAGACCATGCCGGCTCTGCCCGCCTCAAACTGCCGGACTGCAGGATCACTTGAGGTCGTTCCTATCGCGCTCGCGGATAACAAAGCGTACAGGTGTTCCGGTCAGACCGAAGGTCTGCCGTATCTGATTTTCAATGTAGCGCTGATAGGAAAAATGGAAAAGCTCCGCGCGGTTTACGAACACAACGAATGTAGGCGGCTTGGTGGAGGCCTGCGTGATATAGTATATCTTCAGCCTGCGCCCCTTGTCAGAGGGGGGCTGCACCCTTGCCACCGCATATGAAAGCACATCATTGAGCATACCTGTGGTGACGCGCAGATTGTTCTGTGCGTTGACATCCTTTATCAGCTCGAAAAGCTTGTCTATCCTCTGGCCTGTCTTTGCGGAAATGAACACAAAGGGCACATAGGACATAAAGCTGAAATCATCCTCGAGCTTTTTGCGGTACTCTGCCATGGTGTCGGTGTTCTTGTCAACAAGATCCCACTTATTCACCGCAACAATGCACGCCTTGCCCTTTTCGTGGGCATAGCCTGCTATCTTGGAATCCTGCTCGGTGAAGCCCTCTGCGGCATCTATCATGATGACCGCAACATCAGCATTATCCACCGCCATATATGCACGAAGCACACTGTAATGCTCGATCTTTTCGTTTATCTTGGACTTTTTTCTGATACCTGCAGTGTCCACGAACACATAGGTATCCTCCCCCCGTGTGATGATAGTGTCAGTAGCATCACGGGTGGTGCCTGCAATATCTGAAACAATGGCTCTTTCCTCGCCCGAAATACAGTTGATAAGCGAGGATTTGCCTGAGTTCGGCTTGCCTATAACGGCAACCCTGATAACTCCCTCATCATATTCATCGGAATGCTCATCGGGGAGATATTTGAACACCTCATCCAGAAGATCACCCGTGCCGTGGCCGTGCTCGGCGGACACCGGGAACGGATCTCCCAGACCGAGATTGTAGAATTCATAGAATTCGGGCTGCGGCTCGCCCACCCTGTCACACTTGTTGACCGCAAGGATGACGGGCTTGCCTGATTTTTGCAGCATTGCGGCAACATCGCTGTCATTTGCAGTTATGCCGCAGCGCAGGTCGGTGAGAAGAATGATGACATCCGCCTTGTCTATGGCTATCTGCGCCTGTCTGCGCATCTGCGCCAGGATGATATCATCTGTCTTAGGCTCGATACCGCCCGTATCAACGAGCATGAACTGCCTGCCCCTCCACTCGCACTCGGAATAGATCCTGTCGCGGGTAACGCCGGGAGTATCCTCAACGATGGAGAGCCGCCTGCCTATAAGTTTATTGAAAAGCGTCGATTTGCCCGTATTTGGCCTGCCGACGATAGCTACTATCGGTAATGACATAAAAAACCCCTGTTACTGTACGGAGTGTACTGAAAAAGGCAGGGAAGGTTATCCCTCCCTGCCTGATGCGAATTTCTTACGCATCTTTCTTGCTAATAACCTCTACGCCCTTGTAGTATCCGCAATTTTTGCAAACCTTGTGGGGAACAACAAGCTCACCGCAATGAGAGCATCTTGACAATGCAGGAGCTTCAAGCTTCCATACGGCACTGCGTCTCTTATCGCGTCTTGCTTTGGAAGTCTTTCTCTTTGGTACTGCCATTTATGTAGCACCTCCTTTAAGATCGTTTCTATTTTTCGCAGCCGCAGTCACACACATTGAGATCGGCACCGCAGACGGGGCAAAGCCCTCTGCAGTCCTCACTGCAAAGCACCCTCGAGGGCAGCTCAAGCAGTATATCCGTCAATGCGACCTCGCTCATATCAACGCAGTCTCCGGCTGCAACTATGTAATCATCATTATGATTAGCAAGCTCTCGGACGAGAATATGCTCAAAATGATAATCATTCTTTATTTCAAGCTCTTTCAGGCACCTCGCACAGCTCACACGCATGGAAACCGCCGCAGTGTAGCTGAGAGTTACCGCCCCGACTCTGTTGGTCACCTCTATATCAAGAGGGATAGCCTCATCAAAGGCCACACCCTTGAGATCGCTCAGCTCCTCAACGGGTATCTCCGCCTTATATGAGTATTCACCAGGGAATTCAAAAGCCTGTCGGACATTGACTGTCATAACACACACCTGTTTTCAACACATTTATTGATTATAGCACAAAAACGAATGTATGTCAAGCTTTTTTTCACCTTAAAAGACGATCGTCAGTTAATAGCGTACTTGGCAACGGACTCCGGCAGATTTGTCTTGTCTGTGGAAACGGTAAATACAACATTTACCTCATCGCCTGTAAGCTTGTCTATCTTGGCGAGCATTGCGCCAAGAGCCTCATAATCAGCGCCGCCTACCTTGAGGATAGAGTCAACGAAGATATCCTTGATATCGTAATTGCCTGCAAGAAGGCCTGCTACAAGGCCGTAGAAGGATTCAAAGGAATAGATCCTGTTTGCATCTGTCTCAACGATACGAACGGATGTTCCAACATCATAGCGAAGCTTGTCGTTCTTGTCGATGCAGACTACATAGCCGTTTGTTGTTGCGGCAGCATCCTTGATCATGGAGATAAGGATCTTGGTCTTTCCTGAGCCCTTGTTGCCTGTGATTATCTTTACCATATTAAATTCCTCCGCGTATATATTTTAAAAACGGATCGTTCCTGTGTTCCGCCTCTGCACGGGCTTATCCGCCCTGTGCTCTGCGGTCATCTGCCGAGCTTTGCCTCGAGAGCTGCCTTTGCATCCTCGTAGCCGGGCTTGCCCAGAAGCGCGAACATATTCTTCTTGTAGCTCTCAACGCCGGGCTGGTTGAAGGGGTTGATGCCCAGCATATAGCCGCTTACGGCACAAGCCTTCTCGAAGAAGTATACCATGTATCCGAAGGAGAACTCAGAAGTATCCTCCAGCTCGAGCACTACATTGGGAACACCGCCCTCTGTGTGAGCGAGCACCGTGCCTTCAAGAGCACGCCTGTTGACGAGAGACATATTCTGGTCGGAAAGGAAGTTGAGTCCGTCAAGGTTTGCGGGATCCTTTTCGATGAATCTGTCGGAAGCAGGCTTCTTTATGTCAACAACGGTCTCGAACATGATCCTCGATCCGTCCTGTATAAACTGGCCCATAGAGTGCAGATCGGTGGAGAAGATGCAGGATGCAGGGAACAGGCCCTTGTTGTCCTTGCCCTCGCTCTCGCCGTAAAGCTGCTTGAACCACTCCGCCATCATCGCAAATGCAGGCTCGTAAGCTACGAGGAGCTCAACGGACTTGCCCTTTCTGTAAAGGATATTGCGGACAGCTGCATACTTGAGGCAGTCATTCTTTTCAAAATCAGCCTTGAAATCAGCTCTTGCAAGAGCTGCGCCTTCCATTACCCTGTCGATATCGCAGCCTGCAACTGCAATGGGAAGAAGTCCCACAGCGGTGAGAACGGAAAATCTTCCGCCTACATCATCTGCAATAACGAAGGTCTCGTAGCCCTCTCTGTCGGAAAGCTCCTTGAGTGTTCCTCTTGCCTTGTCTGTGGTAGCATAGATCCTGCCCTTGGCACCGTCCTTGCCGTATTTCTTTTCAAGCAGATCCTTGAAGATGCGGAATGCAAGTGCAGGCTCTGTGGTGGTGCCGGACTTGGAGATAACATTTACTGAAAAATCCCTGTCGCCCACGATGGAGATAACATCATTGAGATATGCGGGAGAAATGCTGTTGCCCACATAGTAGATGTCGGGTGTGTCCTTTTTAAGGCTGTTGTAGAGGGGCGAGCGCATAAGCTCGATAGCTGCTCTCGCGCCGAGATACGAACCGCCGATACCTATAACTATAAGCACCTCGGAATCCGACTTTATCTTTTCAGCTGCTGCCTTTATGCGTGCAAATTCATCCTTGTCATAGTTGACGGGGAGATCGAGCCAGCCGAGGAAATCATTTCCGTCGCCGCTGCGGTCTTCGAGGATCTTTGCAGCAAGCTCGCACTGGCGAGCTACAGAGGACAGCTCATGCTCCCTGATAAAACCGCTGAGATACGAAGTATTCAAACTGATTGGTGCCATTTATACATAACCTCCTGAGTGCGCCGCGGATCAAACGGTCCCTCCGCAGATGCCTGCGGCAGTGGCGCAGCTTTCAGTAATCACTGATACTGATACACAAACTATTTTACTATAAATCTCAGCAATTTTCAACATTATTTTCAAAGGTTAATACTTAAAAAAACAAATTTGGCGAATATGCACAAATATAAGTATGCAAGCCTGTGTATTTTTCATTGAAAAGCTCTCCGCCTTTCGGCGAAGAGCTTTTATTCATCTCTCGATTATCTGAGATCTGTCGGGGCCTACGCCGACCATCTTGATCGGGCATTCGCAGAGCTCCTCGAGCCTTGCGATATAATCCTTAGCCACCTGCGGGAACTCATCGAAGCTGTGTGCGCCGGAGATATCATCGGAGAAGCCGGGATGCTCCTCATATACGGGCTCGCAGCCTTCAAGTCCTTCAAGCGTGGGCGGGAAGTCTTTGATGATAGTGCCGTCGGGACGCTTGTATGCTACGCATACCTTGAGGGTATCAAGGCCTGCAAGGGTATCAAGCTTATTGATAACGAGGCAGGAAAGTCCGTTTACTCTTACAGCGTGACGAACAATAACGGAATCGAACCAGCCGGTTCTTCTCGGTCTGCCTGTGATGGTGCCGAATTCGCCGCCCCTGTTGCGGATATAGTCGCCTGTTTCATCCTCAAGCTCTGTGGGGAAGGGTCCCTTGCCCACTCTTGTGGTGTATGCCTTTGCAACGCCGTAAATGCCGTCGATCAGCATAGGGCCTACACCTGTACCTGTGCACACGCCTGCGGAAAGAGGATGGGAGCTGGTAACATAGGGATATGTACCGAAGTCGATATCAAGAAGTGTAGCCTGTGCGCCCTCGAAGAGGATGGTCTTGCCTGCCTTTGCAGCCTCATAGGTGAGTACGGAAACATCATCCATGTACTTTGCAAGGCGCTGACCGTAGCCGATATATTCCTCGATTATGCCGTCGATATCGAGGGAAGCACCGCCGAACACCTTGGTTATCACAGCGTTTTTGAGCTCGCCTGCGCTGCGTGCCTTCTCTCTGAATATCTCGGGATGAACAAGGTCGTAGAAACGGAGTCCGCTTCTCTCGTACTTGTCCATATATGTGGGGCCTATACCCCTGTGGGTAGTGCCGATATCCTTATTGCCCCTGAACTTCTCGGAAAGTCCGTCAAGGGCGATATGCCACGGCATGATGATATGCGCTCTGGGATCTATCTTCAGGTTGTCAAAAGAGATGCCTCTTGCGGAAAGATCGTCTATCTCGCCGAGGATATCCTTGGGATCGAGCACAACGCCCGCACCGATAAGGCACAGGGTATCCTTGTAGAGGATGCCCGAAGGTATGAGATGGAGCTTGTAGGTCTCGCCGCCGCTTACAACCGTGTGACCTGCATTATTGCCGCCCTGAGCACGAACGACTACATCAGCCCTTGAAGCAAGAATGTCTATGACCTTGCCCTTTCCCTCGTCACCCCACTGGGTACCGATAACTATGTTAGCAGACATTTTTATTCCCCCCGCTTAAATTGTTGTATTTCCTGTGCAGTCTGCAATGCAGACTGCAGAACTTATTACTTTGATACTATGGATGCAAATGCGCTGAGAGCCTCGGAAAGCTTCGAGATATCTCCGACACCCGCCATAGCCGAATCCTTCTTTCCGCCGCCCTTGCCGCCTGTGATGGCCGCAGCCTCGCGGACGAATTTTCCTGCATCGGCGCCTGCCTTTACAGCATCTGCGCCGCATACGCACAGGAGCTGTGCCGCACCGTCCGCTGTATTTGCAAAGAGCACCACTGCATCGGGATTTGCACTTCTTATATCATCGCCCATGGAGCGCAGTGTATCTCTGGGAACATCCGCAGTCTGAGCAGTGACTACCCTGAATGCGCCGACCTGAACGGCATTTTTCATCACATCGCCCGCATCAGCCTTTGCAAGTCTGGAGTTGAGCGCTGCGATCTCCTTTTCAAGAGCCTTGCCATGATTTACGCTGCCCTGAGCCTTTTCAGGGATATCATCATAGGTGGATGCCTTGAGCACAGCACCTGTCTGTGCAAGCAGTGCCTGATATCTTTCAAGCAGCTCCATAACGCCGGTGCAGGTGATGGATTCTATTCTTCTGACACCTGC
>CAMHMM010000047.1 GCA_946186215.1 uncultured Ruminococcus sp.
ATCAACGCTCATTTGCGGCTCGGAATTTTTATTCGCACAAACTTCTTAGTCTTGTCAGTTCCGGCAAGGCCGACAGCTACCCGAAGGCTTATTTGAGCGCAAACGATCAATTTGCAGCTCGGAACTATTATCATACCATCGGGCGGACAACACTGATTTTATCTGTATATTTTTTCTGCAGCTGTTGTCGCCAGTGTAAATAAACTGTCTTTATCCTATTATACATTATAAGCAAAATTATGTCAACCCCAAAAAGAAAAATTACATCAAATCGGCATGATATCAGCAAATACGCGGCAGCATCTCACCGCCCGGGCGTGAAAGCAGCATTATTGCACCCACAGCCGTTTTCATAGCCACTCTTCCTGCGTTTTCCGCTGTTATCTCACCTATCACGGCAGCATTTTCGGAATCGGGAAGCTTTTTCAGCTCATTTACGATGATATCCGCTCTCTCCGGCGGTGCTGTTATCACAAGTCTGCCCTCACAGGCAAGATACAGGGGTTCAAGGCCGAGAAGCGAGCAGGTGCCCTTTACTCCCGATGAGACAGGTACGGCCTCATAGTCGATCATAACGCCTGCGCCGCTCTGACGGGCTATCTCATAGAGTACGGTACCAACGCCGCCCCTTGTTGCATCTCTTATAGTGTGTACATCCGGAGCAGCGCTCAATACCGCCTCAACATTCTTCCAGAGCGGTGCACAGTCGCTGGACACATCTGCATCTATGCCGAAATCGTTTCTTGCGAGAAGTATAGTACAGCCGTGTCTGCCTATATCTCCCGATACTATCACCTTATCCCCTGCACGGGCATTGGCTCCTGATGTATGAACGCCATCACACAGCATCCCCACACCGGAAGTAGTGATAAATATCCCGTCAGCCTGTCCCTTTCCGACTACCTTTGTGTCACCGGCAACAATATATACTCCTGCATTTTTCGCAGTATCCGCCATGGAACGGGCTATCTCATCGAGATCATCAAGGGAAAAGCCTTCTTCTATGATAAATGAGGCTGTAATGTACATCGGCCTTGCACCCATGCAGGCAAGATCGTTTACAGTGCCGCACACGGAAAGCTTGCCTATATTGCCTCCCGCAAATCTCCATGGTGTTACAATAAATCCATCGGTGGAAAATGCCATTCTGCCGCTTTTTACATCAAAAACCGCCGCATCATCCGAAGTAAGGTAAGGGCCGGCAAAGTATTTGCCGAATATTCCTTCGATAAGCTCGTTTGTCTGGACTCCGCCTGCGCCCATTGCAAGTGTTACTGATCTTTCCATTATGTATCTATCCTTGTCATTTCACGCAATGCGCAGTTTCTGTAATTCAGATCATCGCGGCCTGTAAACCCAATCTTTTCCCAGAATGCGTTGCCTGTTTCATTGCGTTTGAATACCACAAGTGCGACCTTGGTGATACCGCATTTTTCAAGGGCATCAAGTGCATTCTTTACAAGCGCCCGCGCTATCCCGCGACCGCGGTGGTCGGGAGAAACAGCGGTATGATATATATAACCTCTGCGTCCGTCATTTCCCGCAATTATCACACCAATGATCTTTTCGTTTATCACTGCCACGAAACAGGTGTCGGGGTTGCGCTCAAGAAATCTTGCTATTCCCTCACGGGAGTCATCCACATCATTGAGACCCATGCCGCTGCAGGAGAGCCAGAGGGCATAGACCTCTTCGTAATCATTTATTGTCATTTTCCGTATGGTAAAGCCATTCAGCTCGCAGGACATTATATATTCCTCCTCGTTTTCATCTATTACCTCAAAGCCCACGCTGCGGTACATTCTGACGGCATAATTTGCCTTCTGCACTGCAAGTGATGCCTTTTTTATTCCGCTGTCCGAAAGCACGGAAAGCATAGCCCGCATAAGCGCAGTACCGATGCCGTGTCCGCGGTATTCAGGCAGGAGCGATATTGCAAATGACGGCGTATCGTCATCTATATGTCCGTAATCATCCATAATGCGTGTCCAGACGGCTCCGACGATCTTATCTCCGCAGACGGCAACGAGCGCTCTGTCAGTATCAGCGCTGCCGAAATCCCGTATATACACCTGAAGCTCTGGCTGATCCGTGATGCTGCGGGGCGGCGGCTCCACTCCCTCGGGAACGAATATCGCCTGATAGAGAAATTCCTCCAGCAGCGGATATTCTTCCGCCGCCATTTTCCTAATCATATATTTCATTTTTATACTCCGTTAATGCTGTCTCGGCATAATAGCCGATATCATTTTTCTTCAATTATACACTATGTTTCCGAAAAAGTCAAATGCGGCGAAACGCCGCAGTTACCCGTACTCTGATTTGTGGGCAATGCTGATTTGTAGCTCGGAACTTTTATACCTACTATTATTTTACACTAAGAGATCATACGGCGTAACGCCGCAGTTACCCGTACTCTGATTTGTGAGCAATGCTAATTTGTGGCTCGGAGCTTTTATTCTCACTAATATTCTACACTTAGAAATAAAGACTTAGTATAATAACAGTAGGCATACAGGTTCCGAGCCACAAATGCTCGTTCCCTGTCAAATGAGAGTACGGGGGATGCAGACTCTGCCTGCCGACCTTGGAGTTCTAAATAATAACAGGCATACAGGTTCCGAGCCACAAAACAGCATTACCGTTCAAATTAGCGCACGGGTAGCTGTCGGCCTTGCCGACCGCCTTGACAAACTCCGGTGATATGTGGTATAATTGTTGTAACAGTCATACTTTATGACATGATCAGACCAGTTCACCGAACCTGAGTGGGGGTGTAGTTATGAATATACGAAAAAGGATCATATCTCTTCTTACTTCTGCCGCAGTTGCAGCTAATTTTCTCTCTGTCGGTGCATTTGCGGATATAGCTGCAGATGATTCCGCTGTAAGCACTGAATACACTATAACAGACGATACCGAAAAGGATACTGTCACCGATACGGATGACACTCCCGTAAGCGATGATGAAGCCTCTGACACCGATGACGGCAGTGACACTGATGAGCAGAATATCCCGGCGGATGATCTTCCTGCCGCAGATGCTTCCGAGGCTGCCGAAGAAGATAATGCCGCTGAGGAGACTATCATCAAGGACGAAGCCTACTGGGAAAAGATCGGCGAAGAGCTTGAACGCCGCATCGAAGAGCAGTCTCCCGAGGATGATTTTGATACCGCCCTCGTTCCCATGACCGACGAGGAGTACAAGCTTGTTGTCTACGGGGGCGAACCCGATGACAGCAACTGTGAAAGCTATGTTTCCGAGGTGTGGTCGAAGCCTGCCGCATCCTACAGCAGATACTCCAGCAGCTATTTCTACGATCAGCTCACCTATGTGGAGCAGCGCCTCTACGACTGCCTCTATGCGGCGTGTGACAGCTTTTTATATGATGTCACATCAGACCTGAGCACTGCCGTTGTTCCCTTTGACTATGAAGCATGGGACAACATTTACCACTTCAACAATGTCACAGGCAGCACCTATGAAGAAAAGCTCGAAAGAGTGCGGTATATCTATCAGAAATTCTACTATGACAATCCCCAGTTTTACTTTCTCTCTGCCACTGCAACATATATGTATTCCAAGGGGACGGAGAAAAAATTCCGCTGGGCAATGCCTACCGTACAGGTGCCAAAGACCGAAAAGGCCTACCGCGTCGACTACAGGCTCGGTGCAAACAGATCATACTACAGCCAGGTGATCAACTCTGTTTCATCACAATGGCTTGCGATAATAGCCAACGAAAGCAACCCGCTTGACAAGCAGACCAAGATCTACAAACTGATCGCGGACAATGTCAGATACACCGAAAGGCGCAAGAGCGATTCCGACAAGGATCCGACCAAATACACAAACGATCAGAATATTGCAGGCGTATTCGCAGAAGGTCTCGCAGTGTGCAACGGCTATGCAATGGCTGTATCACTTCTCTGCAACGCCTCGGGTATAGAGTGTATCACCGTTACCAGTTCAACACACGCATGGAATATAGTCAATCTCTACGGCCACTGGTATCAGTTCGATGTTACATGGATAGACGGTGATCCCGATGACGACCATCCTGTAGCACAATACAATCTTAAATGGCTCAATAAGAGCTATGCCACCTTCAACGCAAATGATACTGCAGGGAACCATATTTACAGGCCTACATGGACTACAGGCTTCGTGCTCCCCGACACCTATGAGGATCTCCCGAGCAATACCACAAAGGATCAGCTTCCGGAAAGCATCTCGGTGTCTGCCTCGAAAAACACCTATTCTCTCAACGAGCCTGCGGACTATACAACGATCAGTGTAAGCGGAGTATATTCAGACGGCGGGACCTGTGATATTGACATAAACGCCTGCACGATAAGCGGCTTTGACACCGCCTCCGCAGGGACAAAGACCGTCACGGTCGGATATCAGGGACTTACAGACACATTTGATATAAATGTCGCATATGAAGGTGAGCTCTCTTCGATATACATATCCCTTATGCCTGACAAAACCGAGTATTTCGTCGGAGAAGAGTTTGATATCACAGGTGCAAAGCTTCGGCTGGTATTCAAAGACGGCACTACTGATATGATCGACATCACTTCGGACATGGTAAGCGGATTCAGCAGCGCCACCGCAGGAACAAAGACGATCACCGTAAAATATGAGAATGCACAATGTACCTTCAATGTAACGGTCAAGGCAGTCGCTGTGGAATCCATCATGATAAGCAAGTTCCCGAAGACTGTTTATTATCTTTATGATGAGCTTGACCTTAGCGGCGGAGAAATAACTGCTGTTTTCAATAACGGCACATCAGAGATCATCTCAATGACCGATCCGGCTGTTGCAGTAAAAGGCTTTGACAGCAGTAAGCCCGGTGTAAAGACACTTACCTTCACATATTCAGGCAAGAGCTGCACAATGTCGGTAACAGTATCTGTTGATCCGCAGAACGCCCCTGTTACCATGAACGGTGTCTATTATCTCTCTCTCAGTGAAGCTCTGAAGGATATAAGATCCGGCGGTAATTATGATATCGTAGTCCGCAAAACGATGACGGAAAACACGATAACCATACCAAAGAGTGCATCGTCTGTATGTATAAGCACAGCGGACGGCGCTGTTATAAAAACATCATCCATCACCGCAAATGCAAATACTATACTCAATGCAGTGATTGAAGCTCCCACTGCAGCAGGTACTGTTTCTGTCCGTGCAGCTGCGGGAAAAACAGTGATTATCGGACATAAAAACTCATTCGGCAGCATCAGCGGAACTAACACATCATCGCTTATCATAAATGAAGATGTTACCGCACAAAGTGTGTCCACATTCAACAGCGTAAATATCGCTCAGAATGCAGAGCTTATCATCACCGGCAAGCTTTCGGGAATCACCTATATCTCCGGCAATATAACGCTTGCGACACCGTCTAAAGCCTGCACTGCTGTCGTGACCAACATAAGCAATGCAAGATTTACCCTTACAGCCGAAAAGAAGGACAACAGCGGGAAATATGAGCTCCCGAAGCTTACATTTACGGCAATAACCGGAAAACTCAGTATCCGAGTTGCGGATACTCAGGGGATCACTATAAAGCTCCCCGAAGCACAGCCTGTTGCGTGGTCATCAACAAATATTCCTTATACGGGATATATTTCCGTTGAAAACGCCACAGAGGAACACAGCGACAATATCGGCGTATTCTTCTACAACAAGGAATACCGCGCTGAATATGCAAAAGCGCTGATGCTCGTCGGAAATACGAACACTCGTATAAGCGGATATTACCCCAATTTTGAAGCTCTTCTCAGTGCCATTGACAATGACTTTTATGCATCCTCGCCCACTGAGAACTACACTGTTATTCTCGACGGGAACATGGCACCCGACAAATTCACCCTTCCTGCAAAGCTCAAAGGCAGACTCAGCATAAACGGAAGCGGAAATGAGCTCACCCTCCCCGGCGTTACAACACTTTCCCCTAAGTTCAGCCTTGTTTTTGAGAATATCAGGATCAGCAATGTAAATCCCAGAACAGGAAAGGATGTTCTCCTTTCGATCAGCGTTCCCGCGGGAAAGAACCTTACACTGCTAAACGGCTTTGAATGTGACTGCATCTCAAAGGTATCTGGTACGAATACCTCTCAGCTTTATCTCTCCGCCGCTGCTGAGCTGCACACGAATGATATATCCGGCTTTAGCCTGATAAACAGCGGAACAATATATGTAAGCGGTAAGCTCACAGGCACTGACCTTGTCAGCGAATGCACGATAAACCTTACCGGTGCATCCACAGCCTGCAGCGCACAGATAAAAAGGCTCACAAACTGCAGATTCAATCTTGTTTCATCCGGTACAGACAATAAGGGGAACCACAAAATACCCAAGCTTACATTTACCGAGATAACAAACGGCTCCACCATCGGTATCTGTATCACCGACAGCACTCTTGCTCCCGTTGTTATCCCCGAGGGACAGCAGCTGGCAAACGGCACATCAAAAGCATCCTACACCAACAATATCACCGTACTCAACGAAACAGCACTTCACAGCAGTGATATAAAGGCATTTCTCTACGGAACAGAATACCGCGCACAATATGCAAAGGCATTCTATCTTGAATGTACCAATCTGAGCATCTGCGGTGAATATCCCGACCTTGAAACACTGTTTTCAGCTATAAGCAACGATACGGTATATAATACAAGACCATATGAAACCTACTCGATAACCATGCTCTGTGACTTTGCACCGCAGAAATTCACTCTTCCCACAAAGGCAGGACAGGGACTCGCAATAAACGGCGGAGGTCACACACTGATCCTCCCCGGAGTTACATCGCTTTCGCCACAGTACGGACTGGCTCTTGCGGATATGAAGCTTGAAAACCGCAATTTCAGCACAGGCAAGGCTGTTGATCTGTCCATAAGATCATCCAATGCCAATATCATACTTGACAGAGTGGATACAGAATGCATCGCTGCTCTTTCGGGAAGTGCAAAAACAAAGCTTTATCTCACCAATTGCGGTGATATAAGCGCAGAGGTATCTAATTTCGGCACAGCAATAATCAGCGGCAGTGATCTCAAGGTAAAGAAATCCCTGACAGTGACGGATCTTGAGCTTAATAACGGCACGCTTACCGCAGCGCCCAAGACGAATATCAGCATCAAGGGAAATATTTACAGTTCCGGCGGATTTATCTGTCTTGAAAACGGCTTCAAGCCAATAACACTCAACGGCACGGCAGCAGGCGTTGTAACGCTTCTGACGGCAGACGGATATCCGCTGCCGGAGAACACACAAATCCTCACTTCGGGCAAAGCTGATCTGAGCTGCTTTGATGTGAGCCTGATCGTTCCAGACGACGGAGTTGAATACAGCCTCACACGCAGACAAAACAGCACAAAGGTTACACTCAACGGCCAGAAATTCCTGCTGATGAGCGGCATGAACCAGATCAGATTCGCATTCTGGGCCGATCTTGTCGATTACATCGAAAAGGGCTATGCGATCCCCACCGGAAACTGCTATTATGTGGCTCTTCTGGGTGACTGCAGCACGGGCGGTAAGCTTAATTTCCCCCGCAATAAGAATATCAGCATTTATTCCTATGACGGCCTGATGCATGATCTGGAATTTAACTCCTTCACATCACCCACAGCAGGAGTTGATCTCAGAAATATCAGACTCTGCTGCGTAAATAATTCAGGTGTACCTACAAAATACACATTCTCGTCGACAGCAGCAAATACGATGTTCTCCTTTACAGACTGCGACCTTTGCCTTGCAAATGGGATAAATACGCCAAAATCATCCGTTAAGATAAGCAATACCGTGTTCACAGGGACGATTTCCTGCACAAACCTTTGTCTTGAAGGGGATGAACCAATACACGGATTCATTGATTCGCTGACTGCAAACAATATCATCGTAAACAATGCATACAGCACTCCGGTACATCTCAGGCTGAAAACAGGCGGCGCTCACAGATTAAACGGCACCATAAGCGGCTCTTCACTGCCTCTGTATGTGACTATGACCGATAAAAACGGATATGACAGCGTTCTTCCGAGAGGAACAAATGTTATCATGACAAAATGCGGCATATACTATGCAGGTCAGATATACATCACAAACAACGGCGGCCTTATCCCGGTTTATGACAGACAAAGGCTTATAGTTAATGTTATGTATTGATAAGACAAAACAAATACAGGAATGATTTATATGCACCGGCCGTTAATACGGTCGGCAGAATATAATCAATACAGCGATGTCCCACACCTCTGAGGCAGCGCTTTGAAACACAGGAAAAGAAAGAATCCCAAAGGATCGAAGAAAGAGTCTTCCGCAGAGTGCGGAAAATATCACACAGGAGATGGTTCAGATGGAAATAACACAACAGATACAGGCAGGCAGGACAGCCATCGGTATTGAATTCGGTTCAACGAGGATCAAGGCCGTACTCATCGGAGAGGATCACAAGCCCGCTGCATCAGGCACACATGACTGGACAAACAGGCTTGAAAACGGAATATGGACATATTCCAATGAGGATATCATAAACGGTCTGCAAAGCTGCTTTGCATCTCTTATGGAGGATGTAAATTCAAAATACGGCGTAGAGCTCACAACAGCTGGCTCTATCGGCATTTCTGCCATGATGCACGGCTACCTTGCCTTTAATGAAAAGGACAGACTGCTGGTACCCTTCCGCACATGGAGAAACACCATGACTGAACAGGCCGCAACCGAGCTTACCGACACACTGGGCTTTAATATCCCCCAGCGCTGGAGCATCGCACATCTCTATCAGGCGATACTCAATAAAGAGCCCCATGTGGCACAGATCCACTCTATCAACACCCTTGCAGGATATGTTCATTTCCTGCTTACAGGCGAATTTGCTATCGGTATCGGCGATGCATCGGGAATGTTCCCCGTTGACCCCGTGAACAAGTGCTATAATGCGGCATTTATCGAAAAATTCAACAGCCTTGTCAAGGGTAAGGAATACACAGACGGCCTTGACCTGAACAGTATTCTCCCCCGCATCGTGCCCGTGGGAGAATGTGCAGGCCGCCTGACAGAAAAGGGCGCAAAGCTCCTTGATCCCACAGGAAAATTCGGCGCAGGCGTTGCATTCTGTCCCCCCGAGGGCGATGCACAGACCGGCATGGCTGCTACAAACAGCATTGCACCCAGAACAGGAAATGTCTCAGCAGGCACATCCATATTTGCTATGGCTGTATTGGAGCGCGAGCTTTCAAAGGTCTACAGACAGATCGACATTGTGACCACTCCCTGCGGCGATCCCGTTGCTATGGTTCACTGCAACAACTGCACCGGTGACCTTGATGCATGGGTTAAGCTTTTCGGTGAAAACCTTAAAATGTTCGGCGTGGAATTTTCCAAGGCTGAGCTTTACGACAAGCTTTATGCAGCAGCACTTGAAGGCGAAGCAGGCTGCGGCGGCATTGTAAGCTGCAACTATTATTCCGGCGAGCATGTTACGGGCTTTACCGAAGGCAGACCTCTGATGATGAGAAATCCCAGTTCCGCATTCAGCATCGCAAATGTTATGCGTTCGCTGGTATATTCGACAATGGCTACTCTTAAGATCGGCATGGACATACTGATAAACGAGGAAAAGATCACCCTCGACAAGATCTATGCACACGGCGGCCTTTTTAAATCCCCCGTAACGGGACAGCGCTTCCTTGCAGCCGCGCTGAACACACCGGTCACCCTGATGGACTCCGCAGCAGAAGGCGGAGCATGGGGCATCGCACTGCTTGCAGCATATGAGGCAAGAGAGGACAGGTCGCTTACGCTTGCTGATTACCTTGACAAATTCGTATTTGCAGGTACACAGGGAAAGAGTATGCAGCCGGACGAAGGCGATATAAAGGGCTTCGGCGAATACATGAAGGCATATAAAAAATGCCTTGCCGCAGAAAAGGCAGCTGTGAGTGAAGGCTAAGCCAAACTAAACAATGAAACGGACGGTATACACCATGATGTATGCCGTCCGTTATTT
>CAMHMM010000048.1 GCA_946186215.1 uncultured Ruminococcus sp.
TGCATTGCGATAGGATCAATTCCTTCATCGCGGAGAGCCTGGCAGAGCTTCTCGAACTCAGCCTGAGTTGTGGGTATGCTGTCATAGCCTACCTTCTTGATGGTCTCCTCATTGTAAACAACAGCGTTGTTGTAGGTCTTTGCGGGCATGAGGGAGTAGATGTACTGGCCGTCGTTTACCATTGTGGTAGCATAGTCGCCGTAGAGAGCCTTAGCCTCGTCAACTGTGCAGTAGGGCAGAGCGTACTGCTGCCATTCCTCGATGGACCAGTTGGGAGATGTGAAGATATCGATGCCGGGGTCGTTGGTCTGGAGCAGAGGACGGATGTCATCCTCGGTGGAGTTGACCTGAAGATCAACATGGATGTCGTACTCCTCCTCGAACTTTTCAGCAAGATGCTTCATGTAAGCGTAGGATTCGTCACGATAGGTGTTGCCTGCGTCGTCCTTCTTCTCCTCGCCGAGAACTCTGTTTCCGCCGTGGGTGTACAGGGTTATGGATGTGCCCTTGAGAGCCTTGGTGTCGATATCAGCGATGCGCTTGAAGCCTGTGCTTGCAGATGCAGAAGAGCCGCTGTCAGCAGGAGCAGCTGCGCCGCTGTCACCGCCGGACGGAGCAGAGGGGCTTGCGGGAGCAGAGCCGCCGCAGGCTGAGAAAAGACTTGCAACAAGTGCAGTGCAGCAAATGGCACTGAAGATCTTCTTATTCTTCATATTTTCCTCCTGAATATCTGCCGAAACCTGGTCGTGCAGATTAATTTCATCCGCAGCAGCCGGAACCTGCCGCCGGATAATATACTACCTAAACCGTCCGGTATGCAGAAGTGCCTGTTCAAAGTAAATAACCTTAATTTACTTTAAAATTTCTGCAACACCCGACATTAAAATTAAACTACAAAATCAGGAAAAAATCAAGTAGTTTTCTGAAAATAACATGGTTTTGTAAACAAAATCTCTTTTTCAAACTAAAACGAGCAGGGTAATTTGTGTAATTTTCACAACCTCCAAATGGAATCGTTATCACTTATTGATAAGAGAAAAATCATGCGTCTTAACCCGTCGTTCCGTTTAAGTTTCTTTTATTCGGATTAATAAATGCTGTTATACTGTCTGCGTATGCGAAATTAAATTAATCTATTAAATAAACAGGACACTTTGAATTAATATTAGCATTGCGGTGCGGGATATTTAGTAAAAAATCTCCTTTCCCGCTGAAAGCGGAAAAGGAGATCGGATCATCCGGATATCAAAGTATAAGCATTGCATCACCGAAGCTGAAAAATCTGTACTTTTCTTCAACTGCCGTGCGGTATGCGTTCATGGTGCTGTGGTAGCCCGCAAATGCGGAAACCAGCATGATAAGCGTGCTCTCGGGCAGGTGGAAGTTGGTGATAAGCCCGTCGATTACCTTGAAATCATAGCCGGGGTAGATGAATATATCCGTATTGCCCTCGCAGGCGCGTATCTCGCCGTATTTCGTGCCGATGCTCTCAAGAGTCCGGGTGGATGTGGTCCCTACAGCGATGACTCTGCCGCCCTGCGCCTTTGTGCGGCGTATAAGCTCTGCGGTTTCCTCTGAAAGGGAGTAGTGCTCGGAGTGCATCTTGTGGTGAAGTATCTCGTCCTCCTTGACGGGGCGGAAGGTGCCAAGCCCCACATGAAGGGTGACGAATGCAGTATTTATGCCGTTTGCGCGAAGCTCTGCCAGCTGCTCCTCTGTAAAGTGGAGCCCTGCCGTGGGAGCTGCCGCCGAGCCTGATTCACGGGAATATACCGTCTGGTAGCGCTCCTTGTCCTCGAGCTTTTTGGTGATATAGGGCGGCAGGGGCATCTGGCCTATCTTGTCGAGCACCTCGTATATGCTGCCCTCGCATTCAAAGCGGGCGAGCCTGTTTCCGCCCTCGACGATATCGGTTATCGTGCCCTTTAAAAGGCCGCCGCCGAATATGAATTCTGCACCGGGCTTTGCTCTCTTGCCGGGACGGACGAGTATCTCCCAAACCTTGTCGCCCTTCGGTTCAAGGAGCAAAAACTCGATAAATCCGCCCGAGCCCACCTTTTCGCCGTAGAGCCTTGCGGGGATGACTCTCGAATCGTTCATCACCAGCAGGTCGCCCTTTTTCAGATGCGCCATAAGATCGTAAAACCTGTCATGGGTGATGCTGCCGTTTTTTCTGTCAAGGCACAGCAGGCGGGAGCTGTTGCGGGGCTCCAGCGGTGTCTGTGCGATAAGCTCCTCGGGCAGGTCGTAGCCGAAATCACTGCGCAGCAGGGAATGCTCCTCATCGCGCACCCATTTCACATTGCCGCAGTCCTTCATCGCGCGTATCGCAGGACGCAGGGCAGGGCAGGCATACTCCTCGTTGGCGGCGTTTATCGTGATGGTATCCGCACATTCGCTTATCACATCATAGAGCGCATCCGCATTCCTGCCGAAATGGGGCGGAGCGGAGAGCGCCTGTGCCATTTTGTCGTAGAATCCATCCGCATCGGGATGATCCCTGAAATTGAGATCTATATTCATAATGTTCCTTTCGGCTCCTCTTTCAGCTGTGTCTGTGGCGCTGGGTGAAAAGCAGCAGCGCTATTATTATCAGCAGTACGGCTGCGGGAAGTATCTGGAAAAGCTGCAGCGGGTTTGTGAACACACGCCCTGCAAAGGTGATGCGGTTGAGCCCGAACAGCACTTCCGTGGCGGTGAAGATCACCGTTACATAGGGTAGCACCGCGCGTACATCCCCGTAGGAGAATATCATCAGAGCGCATATCCCGCTCATGACGATGATGCTCACGCAGGCGGTGACATCAAAGGGATTGAAGCCCTCGATAAACAACCGCAGTATGTAGTCGTAGCGAAAATACTGTATATAGAAGCAGAACAGTCCGCAGCAGCACAGCGAAGCGAATTTCAGTCCCTTTCGTGTGCGGAGCACGAGGAAGGGGTAGCCGAATATCAGCAGCGATGTGAATATCCCGTCGCAGAATGCGTCGAGGAGGCGGTACAGATCCAGATCCCCCGTATAGAAAAAGGTTATGTTCTTTGCGCCTATCTCGAACAGAACGGGATAAAACACGATGAACAGCCCCCACAGAAAGCCCTTTACCACGCCCTCTATGCCGTGCCCTTTGGCAAGAAAATTGAGCTTGTTGGCATCAAGGACATAGTGGAAAAACAGGGTAAGCACCGACACTGCGGCAACAGGCACGATCAGTGCCGCAGGCATGGGAAGGAACATTGATGACAGCACCTTTGAGACCATGCCCAGTATTAAAAACAGCAGTGTCGCTATTATGGGATGTTCCGAAAATATCCGCTCATGTTCTTTTTTGTCCGTTTTTTCTGCCATGCTTTCTTCCTCCGGCGTTTTTGCGTGCGCCGCTTTCTATGCGCATTTCTGTTTTCCTGATCAGTTCCGTGAGCTCGCCCCTGCCGTAATACGCAGGAAAGCTCTTCTGCGCGATCTCCCGTGCCCTGTCGAACATATCGAGCCTCAGCATTGCCCGCACAAGGCAGATATCTATCATCAGAACGCTTCGCCTGTCGTCGGTTGAGACTGCCTTTACGAATACAGTCACCGCGTTTTCATAGCGTCTGGCGATAAATTCTCTTATTCCTATGGTGCGGCGCATCACTACCGAGCTTTCGCCGAGTACGAGCGCATTGTGCTTTTCGTAAAGCTCGTTTATCTCTTTGAATTTATCTGTAAGGAAAAGGCAGAGGATGTAGTTGTTGACGAAGACATGGCCGAGAGAACGGCTGAGCTTCTTTATCTCACATTCCCCGAAGGCCTCTGCCGCCGCTGTAAGGTCGCCCTTGAAGAGCAGCCCCTGAGCGATAAGCGCCTTTCCCTCCTCCTGCCGCCTGCCCTTGGGTGCCTTTTCCATGGCGGCGCGGAGCATATTTATATATTCCTCATCGTATCCGTTCTGCGTCAGATATTCCGCAGCCCGTGAGTAATCTCCGGACATTTTAAGGAAGCCCTTTATCCTGTCCGGCAGGCTTTTTATGGCATTCATGGCTGCACCCCGCTCACTGCGGCAGTCAGCCGCTCTTTCGGTACTTTATCTTTATTACCGTCCAGATAATTGTATCGAGTATCAGTATCACCGCGATGAATATATGTATCCCGTTGGTCACCGCATCGTAGCCGCCTGTTATGACGATATAGATGCAGTAGGCCGCCGCAAGTGCATACATGACAAGCTTTAGCGGGCGCACGACCTCATCGGTGTATTCCTTTTTGTCGGAAAGAGGCATGGGCAGGAATTTTATAAATCCCACGGTATCTATCGCCACGGCGACAAAAAGCATCAGCAGGATGATATCATAGATCACGGGGAAGTCGAATATGCTGGATCTCATTTGGTCGTATCAGCCTTTCTCGTTGAGGATCTCCATCGCCCTGATAAACTGCGTGTCGTAGAACTGTGCATCCATATCGGGCATAGTGCCGAGTATCAGATCATCCGGGAAGTCCGCCTCCTCGTCGGGGGCGATGCCCGTTCCCGCAAAGCTGCCCGAGCCCGGTGTGGAAAGCAGCGCGGTCGAGATCAGCAGCACGGAATTATCCGAACAGATATAGGGCTTCTGGTAGGTGCCGTGTCCCTTTGTGGTATGCCCCACAAGGACTGCTCCCGAAAAATCCCTGAGTGCGGATGCGAAAAGCTCCGCACAGCCCTCGGTGTTCTCGTTTATTATCACTGCCATGGGCATTTTTATCTGCTCTGCCTCGGTACACGCCACTACTACGCGGGATTCGCCTGTTTTCTCGGTAGCCGTGACTACATCCTCCGCGCCTATGATATGATCAAGGCAGGCACGGAGCACATCAAGATCGGTAAACGCCAGATCCCTTACATCAAATATGAGCTTCACCGCGCCCTGCTGTACTGCGGAAACGATGGCCTCGCTTATCTGCTTGTCGGTCTTTGCGGTTATCTCTTTTATGCGGATAAAGCCGATATCATCCACCATAGTCGTGGTAACGGTTATATGCTCGGTGAGCCTTGCCACCACATCATAGTCGATAAAATTCGTGCCGTACTCATCGGTGCGCTTTACATAAAGGCTCACCCTTGTGCCCTGAGTGCAGTCGAGCAGAAGTATGGCCTCGTCGTAGCCGCCGTCGTAGGCTATTACATCCTTGTTATTCACGGCGGTGATTATGTCGTTTACAAGTATGCCCGCATCCTCTGCGGCACCGCCTGCCTCCACCTGTGTTACGCGGATATATCCGTTCTTGTCCTTTTCGCAGGAAAAGCCCAGTCCCTCCACCATGCCGTCGCTCACTGCGGAATAGGCCGCATATTCATCGGCGGTGAAATATCTCGCATAGGGATCGCCCAGACCTGCCACATAGCCCTTCACTAAAGAGGAGGAGACTATATTTTCATCGGGAGAGCCGATATACGCCGATCTTGCGTAGGCATCCACCTCGGAAAGGCGGGTGTAGAGCTGCTGTTTTTCGTTTATATTGGAAAGCTTGGCATTGACCCTGTCAAGTGTGTACTGATGGGTACACACGAATGTGACCAGTGCAGTGACGGCCATAAGCCCCACTGTAATGCCTAAGGGAACTCGTTTCATCTAAAAACCACCATCTGGGAAAACTATATGCTGATCCGTCAGCGTTTATTCTCGGGTATCGCCTGAGAATACGGTGATGTCATTGAGCCCTTTATCATCCATGACGCATCTGAGGCTCACGGATATGGTATAGTTGAAATAGGGCAGATAGAACATCATGGGGAATACGATAGGTATCAGGACCAGCACGGGGAGTGCCGAAAAGCACAGTCTGGGCAGTATCCCTTTCCCGAGCTTTGCCATTTTTTTGCTTGCCGCCAGCACCTCACGGGGCTTTTTGTTTATGTCCATAGTGAAGATATAGGCGGAATAGATAAGGTCAACGCTGAGCAGGAAGGACACTAAGAGCACCACGATTATCACCACTGTCAGGGCGAATATGATATAGGGGCTCAGACGCGCAAAATCAAAATTGCAGTGCTTTCCCGCACCGTATACAGACGCGGCGATCACCGCAGCTCCGGGGAGCACACGGAGAAGCCCCGCAAGGTCGTTGCTCAGCTTCATCCTGATGCAGCGGCTGATGACCGCCCTTGAGGAATAGCAGGAAAACAGCGAGGCCAGCGGCATTATCGTCCCTGATGCGGCCTGAAAGTAAAACCAGCGTATGCCGTAATAAAGCGGGATATACGCAAAGTACACTATCGCCAGATAAAGTGCCGAGAAAAGCAGGAATTCCGGCGGGCAGTCTGAAAACACAGGCACATGGCGCATACTCGTATGCGCACCTGTAAGCTGACCTATCGTTATTATCACGGCGGCGCTGAAAGCGACTACCCCCGCAGATATCGTAACGATAAAGCAGAACTCCGGCCAGCCCGTCTTCATCATGGAAACAGCTTTAGAATTGATACTCTGTATCGTCATATATATCTTCCTCCGGCTGTTCGTCGGGAGAGTAATATGTAGGCTCACCTGCATCGTCAAAGCCCACTGCGGAGTATGAGGGGATCTTCCTAAGTATCTCGAAGCAGTAGCCCTGCTGCCACATCTGTGCGGTCACATTTATCTCGTAGCCGCAGCCGGGATCGCAGGCAAAGTCCATAGCGGGCATCTTGGGCAGCCCGAAGCAGGACATCATGTTCATCAGTATCCCCGAATGAGTGACCACTGCGGCATGAGTGATGTTTTCCTTCATCATGTCGCGGATGATGGTATCAAGGGATGAAAAGCAGCGCACCATCATATTGCGCAGGGATTCGCCGTTGGGAGGCGGGTTGTCAAGGCCGCCCCTGAGCCACTTCTTGTAGCTGTCGAGCTTTGCGAGCTCCTCAGCTTTGCAGCCCTCGAAAACGCCGAAATCCATTTCCCGCAGGTCGTCTATCTCCACAAGCTCCCTGTCGGGAAAGAGTATATCCGCAGACTGGACTGCCCTTTCAAGAGGGCTGGTGTACACCTTTGCGACCTTGGGGTATTCGTGGGACTCGTACATATTTTCCAGCTCTTCCCTGCCCTCGTCTGAAAGGGGCAGGTCGGTGCTGCCTATGTAGATACCCTGTTCATTTGCCTTTGTACGCCCGTGGCGTATTATATAAATATGATATGATATCATCGTTATTACCGTAGATCATTGATTGCCGGAACAGGCTACTGCCTTTGTATTGTACAGGATAAAGCAGCCTTCCCGTCCGTTTTTTTAGTATAAAATTTCCGGCTGATGCCGCACTTTCATGTGCAAGCCTCAGCCGGAAGTGCCGATCATTACATGCCGTCCTGCCGTCTATGCGGCAAAAGACGAAGCGGCTTTTATCAATATTTGCGCTTACGAGCTGCCTCAGACTTCTTCTTGCGCTTTACTGAGGGCTTCTCATAATGCTCTCTCTTGCGGACTTCCGCAATAACGCCGTCTCTCGCACAATCTCTCTTGAAACGCTTGAGAGCCGCATCGAGGTTCTCGTTGCTTCTTACTCTGACTTCTGCCATTAACAATCCCTCCCTTTGCTGCTCTGAGCAGAGGATTATTCCTCCGCGGAGATCCGCAGAAGAATCGCTGACCTGGTCAGCTGCCGCAGTAAGGGAAGTCATCACCCTGAACGCGGCTAAATGTAACTATAATATTATACAAAATTTTTCGGGATTTGTCAAGTATGGAGAGAAAAAATCTTTAAAAAATTCAGACAAAATTTTGTTGAAATAGTATAGTATGTGTTTTTGAAATGTTCTGTACCGAATGCCCGCCTGTTACAGCGGGCATTGCCTGTACCAAATCTGATTTATGCCGTCCGCAGGAGCATCAGATATCTATATTGATATTGGCGTTCCTGATGACCTTGACATTGTTGTAGACCTCCATGCCGGTGCCGGCAGGGATCAGCTTACCAATGATAACATTTTCCTTGAGGCCTCTGAGCTCATCGCTCTTGCCCTTGATAGCTGCATCGGTAAGAGCTCTTGTGGTCTCCTGGAAGGATGCTGCGGAAAGGAAGGAATCCGAGTTGGAGGATGCCTTTGTGATACCCTGGATAATGGGCTTTACGATCACCTCGCGCAGATCCTCTTCGCCCAGCTCGCGGCGCATACGGATGCGGCGGTTCTCTTCAACTGCATCTCTGCTGTTGATGACTGCACCGGGGAGCAGCTTGGAGGAGCCTGCATCCTCGACAACGACGCGCTTGATCATCTGGCTTACGATTACCTCGATATGCTTGTCGTTGATATCAACACCCTGCAGACGGTAAACCTTCTGTACCTCGGTGATGATATAGTTCTGTACAGCCTGTACGCCCAGTGTTTCAAGCACATCTGCGGGGTTGATGGAGCCTTCGGTGAGAGCGTCGCCCTTCTTTACGAGGACACCATTCTTTATATTGGGCTTGATCTTTATGCCGTAGTCGATCTGATAGCTGGTCTCATCGCCTGTCTCGGGATCGGAGAGAACGATATTTCTCTTGTTGCCGCTCTCGACGATATGTACCTCGCCGTCTTCCTTGGCGATGATAGCGGCATTCTTGGGCCTTCTGGACTCGAAGAGCTCCTCGACTCTGGGAAGACCCTGTGTGATATCTTCCGCAGAAGCGATACCGCCCGTATGGAAGGTTCTCATCGTAAGCTGTGTACCGGGCTCACCGATGGACTGTGCAGCGATGGTGCCGACAGCCTCACCCACAGCAACGAGGTTGTTGTTTGCAAGGTTTGCGCCGTAGCACTTTGCGCATACGCCGTACTTTGCGTGGCAATTGAGAACGGAGCGGATGACCGCACGCTCTATGCCGGCATCTGCGATCTTCTTTGCATCAGCAGCGGTGAGGAGCTGGTTCTTCGATGCAAGGAGTGCGCCTGTATTGGGATCGCGGAGATCCTCAAGAAGATATCTGCCCACAAGTCTTTCCTCGAAGGGCTCGATGATCTCCGTGCCGTTTTTGATCGTGTAGATCTCGATGCCTTCATCAGTGCCGCAGTCCTCCTCGCGGACGATTACCTCCTGAGATACATCAACAAGTCTTCTTGTAAGGTATCCGGAGTCGGCAGTTCTGAGGGCGGTATCTGCAAGGCCCTTTCTTGCTCCTCGTGAGGAGATGAAGTATTCGAGGATGTTAAGGCCTTCACGGTAGTTTGCTCTGATAGGCATCTCGATGGTGGAACCTGAGGTGTTGGCGATAAGTCCGCGCATACCTGCGAGCTGTCTTATCTGGTTGATCGAACCTCTCGCTCCGGAGTCTGCCATCATGTTGATGGGGTTGTACTTGTCAAGGTCAGCCTTCAGTGCCTCTGTTACCTCGTCGGTAGCGCCGTTCCAGATCTGGATGAATCTCTTGGACTTTTCGGATGCGCTCATAAGACCGCGCTGGTAGAGCGCGTTGATCTTGTCTACCTTCTTGTCGGCAGCCTCGAGGATCTCGGGCTTCTCCTTGGGTATAGTAGCGTCGCAAACGGCAACGGTGATAGCTGCCTTTGTGGAATATTTGAAGCCGAGCGCCTTGATATCGTCGAGCACCTCGGATGTCCTTGTGGTGCCGTGCTTCTGGATGCAGCGGTCGATGATCTGGGAGAGCTGCTTCTTCTTTACGAGGAAGTCGATCTCCAGATTGAATTCGTCCTCTGTCTTTGTTCTGTCAACATATCCGAGATCCTGAGGGATCTTTTCGTTGAATATAAGTCTGCCCACTGTGCAGTCAACAAGGTGGGAGTATTTCTTTCCGCCCTTGTCCTTTGTAAGGCGTACCTTGATGGGAGCATGGAGCGATACCACGCCCTCCTGATATGCCATGAGAGCCTCGTTTACATCCCTGAACACCTTGCCCTCGCCCTTTTCACCAAGGTTTTCCTTTTTGAGGGTGAGGTAGTAGGAGCCCAGTACCATATCCTGTGAAGGAACGGCAACAGGACGGCCGTCAGAGGGCTTGAGCAGGT
>CAMHMM010000049.1 GCA_946186215.1 uncultured Ruminococcus sp.
CCCGCACTACAGAAGGAGCAGCCGTCCACGCCCTTTGTACCATCGATATTCGGGCAGGTAAAGCCTGCATTGAGGGATATCTTCATCACCTTGCAGCCGAATCTTTTTTTGAGATAATAGCTCTGCGTGTGGTATCGCTTGTTCGTATCGGAGTAGGGAAAGGACGGTTGGGACGGAGAATTTGACAAAATATCAGAAGTCATCTGCATCCTCAAAGCTGTCGAGGAGATCTGATCCGCCCCCGAAAATATCGTCATCGTCATCATCTTCATCATCATCGAATATGCCCGCAATATCGTGAAGCTCGTCGTACTCCTCGCCGAACTCGTCCTCATACTCCTCCTCAAGGTCGTCTTCATCATCACCGAGCACCATATCAAAATAGCGGGCAGCCCTCATTGCCGCCATTTCATCGGTGTCGCCCTCTTCACGGAAGTCGTCAGCGTGCATCCTGCCGAGTATCATATTTTCAATAAATCCCATAGCAATGCCCTCTTTTCATCATATCATCAAAAATACCCCCCGCATCGCGGAGGGTATGTTCTTCCCGTGACAGGTCACAGCACACGCGCTGCGATCATCTGTACTTCTTTTTAAGGTCGATAATGAAGTAAACTATACCGCCCACGATAGCCACTGCAAGAATAACGAACAGAGCCGTTGAAAGTGCTGAAAGGCCTTTATTCGGAGCCTTGGCAAGGGATGTATCCACATCGCCCACATTCGGAAGAGTCTTGCCGTAGTTATCGGTGATGTTTATGTCCTCCACATAGCACACGACATCATCATAGGGTGTTGTAATGGGGAGCGAGATGCCCACCTTGGAATTCTTCAGTCCTGCGGGAACTGTAAGGGAAACCTTCAGATAATCATCTGGATATGAGGTAGGGATATTTGCTGTCACCCACTGCTCGCCGTCAGAGAAAAGCAGGAGAGAATCTGTCTGCTTATTTACCTTCTTATTTACCTTTACATTTGCAGTAACAGTATAGCCGCCGAAGGAATCGAGCCCGAGATCTGCAGCATCGATATAGAAGCCGCCGTACTGATTGGAAACCTCCGAGGAGAAGGACTCAGCCATTTCAAGGCATCTGCCTGCAAGAGCGCCTGTATCGGATATCCTGAGTGTAAGATTGGTGTCGGAGGCGTTTCCGAACGAATGGATATAGGTCAGGGATTTTGTTGTGTCAAATGCGAAAGTAGCAGCATCTTCCTTGGTGACCGTTGCAGTACCTGTATCTACTGCCAGTGCTGTGGTTCCCATTGCAAGCGCGGACGCTGCCGCAAGAAAAAGTGACAACAACTTTTTCATTTCAAAATACCTCCGAATCAAAGCTTATGGGACATCTGTGCCCCGTGCCCTGCAGCACGGCATTCCGATCTTTGTCCCATCATCATACACTACTATTTTAAACTATTTTCTCGCTTTTGTCAATATCTTTTTAAAAAAAGTCGGCAAGCCGACAGCTGCTCGTTTGCTGTTTTGTATAAAGCCGCCCTTACGCCTGTTTACGGATTGCCTCCGGCATGAATCACGACAAACAAAGCTCAATATTTCCGGATGTTTTAACAGCACATGAAATAACAGCATTATACAATAGAGTTTTGTACAAAATTTACAAATTATATAATTTTATTGTCAACTGCTTGACAACACCGCTCTGATGTGGTAAAATCAGTAAGTGGAAAGGTATGTTTTGACGGATAAAGTGTATGCTGATGAGTTTCATACAGATGGACACACTGTCATCCATAACCGTAAATCAAGAACATGAGGCTTCGGCCTTATATCATGAAGATAGAGAGGGATATATCATGAAAGTAACAGCTAAAAGAGCTATTGCAGCAGCATTGTCACTCATGATGATCGCAGCTACTGCTTCAACAGTTAATGCATCAGACTATAGAAGAGGATATGCCGGCCCCGCAAGCGGCGGTGTAGGCGTTTATCCCGCAGGCGGTGGAAGCGTCGGCCCCACAGACGGCGACAGCTCTCCCCTTAAGACAGGTATCGTAAGGCCTCAGGATCTTCTCGACAACAGCGTTATCAGGATCCCCGATGACGGTGCTATCCTGCTTCCTTCTACTCTTGCAAAGATGGGACGAGACGGCGGTAGCTATACATTCAAGCAGGAAAACGGTGCATCCATGACCATCGACGGCAGCAGCGTAACAGATGCTTCTGCTTCCAAGAAGATCGGTGTCAAGATCGTTGCTTCCAAGAAGAGCAAGGCTGTCAAGGTCATCTTCCTCAGCGATACACCTGATTTCGGCTACACCGTAAAGGTAAGGATTCCCAGCAAGGTCTGCAAAGACATTGGTCTTAATGTCAAGACCGCAAAGGCTATGCATGTTTCCGACAGCGGAAAGGCAAGCAATTACGACGGCATCAGCGCAGGCCGCGACGGAAGCGTTACACTTTCTGCTTCTCACGCTTCCTACTACATCATCGCTTCCGCAGATACATTCGATGATGTTATGAACTCCGGCGACCTCGGCGGACTTTCCGAGAATGTAAGCGCAGGTGCAGCAACTGTTGACCTCGGCGTTGAGTTCTGATAAACCTTAGAACATTATAAAGGCGGATCTGAAAAAGATCCGCTTTTTTTGTCTGTTCTCACAGTCTGTATTTACATTTTGTATATAGAAAAAGTCCACAGAATGTGATATACTTTCCTTATCTTTTACGGAAATACCCATTTTCACAGGTGATAAAATGAACGAAAGACAGAGGATAAAACGCCTCTACGGATATATAATAATCGCGGCATTTGTTGTACTGATCATCGTCTGCGCTATACTCACAGCGGCACTTATCAGGACAAAGACCGCACTGAAAGCAGATGAAGAATACATAAGCGCCCGCAATTCAAGGACATACACATATTATGGTGAAAGAGACTATGTTCTGGTGGATGACCGCTCTATCGGGAATATGTGGCTCGCCCCCGTTGAGAATGTTCCCCTGCACGGGCTCGATTTTTCAAATATACGCTATGACAAAAACGGCTACAAATACTATGAGCAGGACGGTGAGTGCATCACCCGCTTCGGCATAGATGTTTCATACCACAACGGCGATATCGACTGGGACAAGGTAAAGGCATCGGGCGTTGAATTTGTCATGATACGCACGGGCTACCGCGGCTATGACGAGGGCATCGTAAAGCCCGATGTAAAATTTGAGGAATACATCCGTGGCGCAGCTGCGGCAGGGCTTGACATAGGTGTGTATTTTTATTCTCAGGCGATCTCCGAGGAGGAGGCCGAAGAAGAAGCCGACTATGTTCTCACCGTTATAGACGGCTATGATATCACCTACCCTGTTGTCTTTGACTGGGAACAGCCCTCTGAGGATTCTGCCCGCGCTGCTGACATAGATATCCGCACTCTCAACAGCTGTGCGACTGTTTTCTGCAACCGCATCGCCCGCGGCGGATATATCCCCATGGTGTATTTCAACAGGCCGACAGGACTTATGAAATTCGATCTCAATGTGCTGGCAGGCTTTGATATGTGGCTGGCGGAGTACAGGGATGAGCCTGTGTTCCCCTACAGATTCGCCATGTGGCAGTATGCCTCTGACGGTAATGTAGACGGCATCGAAAGCAATGTAGATCTCGATCTGTGCTTTGTGGATTATCCTGCAGAAAGACGATGAGTTTATGACAAAAAACATGACTGAGGGCACGCCTCTCAAGCTGATACTGGAATTTGCCGCTCCCCTTTTTCTCGGCAATCTTCTTCAGCAGACCTATAACCTGATGGATGCGGCGATAGTCGGTCGCTACCTGGGTACGGATGCACTTGCGGCGGTAGGTGCGTCAAGCAGCGTGCAGTTTCTTGTGCTGGGCTTCTGCCTTGGCATATGCGCGGGCTTCGGTATTCCCTTTGCCACCCATTTCGGCGGCGGAAAGCTCCGCAGGATGCGCCGCTCCATCTTCAACGGAGCGGTACTTGCGGCGGCATTTGCTGTCGTGATAACCCTTGCCTGCACCCTGCTCTGCGGAAATATCCTGCATCTGCTCAACACCGCAGAGGAATATTATGACAATGCCTACGCTTATCTGTTCATAATCTTTCTTGGCATACCCTTTACGATATTCTACAATTTCCTTTCAAGTATGCTGCGTGCAGTAGGAGACAGCCGCACGCCGTTTATGTTCCTTGCCGTTTCCACAGTGCTAAACATCGGGATGGATCTGCTTTTCATCATCGTGCTGAAAATGGGCTGTGCAGGCGCGGCTGCGGCTACGATCACCGCACAGGCCATAAGCGGCTTTTCCTGCTTTTTCTACACCCTGCGCAGACAGCCTGTACTGCGGCTTACCAAGGAGGATATGATCCTGAGCGCCAAGGATATCGGCAATCACTTTATCATGGGCATACCTATGGGGCTCCAGTACAGCATCACCGCAATCGGCAGTATGTATATGCAGTCGGCCAACAACGGCCTCGGCGCAGTATACACCGCCGCATTCACTGCTGCTGCCCGCATAAAGCAGCTCATCTTCTGCCCGTTTGAAGCTATGGCCACCGCTGTGTCGGTATTTTGCAGCCAGAATGTGGGCGCGGGCAAGATCGACAGAGCCCGCAAGGGAATCATACAGGGGATGCTCACAGGTATCGGCTACGGTATCGCCGCAGGCGCGGGAATATTCTTCGGCGGGCGCGTCGTTTCTATGATATTCATTGACAGCTCGGAAACAGCGGTACTGGATGCCTCGGCGAAATATCTTTCCTGTCTGGGGCTTTTCTACTGGGTTATCGGCATACTCAACACCACAAGGCTCAGCACACAGGGGCTGGGATTTTCGGGACGCGCCATTTTTTCGGGAGTGGCAGAGATGATAGCCCGCATAGTCGTTGCAAGCTATTTCGTACCGATATACGGTTATGATGCGATATGCTTCTGCGATCAGTCCGCATGGGTACTGGCTACGATATACATTGCGCCTATGTGCTTCCACTGCCTGAAATTAGTTGAAAAACGGATAAGTTCAAAGCAAAAGACAGCAGCAATTTGACACAGAGGGGAATAATATGAAGGTAAAATGCGATTACTGCGGCAACATGGTTGATGAGACCTATGACACCTGTCCCCAGTGCGGTGCGCCGATGTCAGGTGTCAACCGCATGGCCGCGCAGGAACCCCGCACCATTGTAGAACTGAAAAACTGGTACGCTGACCACAACCTTCCGCCCGAAAATGTAACACGCTTTTTTATAGGAAAGGATATAAAGGAGCCCCGCGCATTCGGCATTTACCGTGATGATAACGGTGACTTCGTCGTTTACAAGAACAAGGCAAGCGGTGAAAGGGCTGTGCGCTACCGCGGCTCTGACGAGGCGTATGCAGTAAACGAGCTTTATCAGCGCCTGCGCTCTGAGATAGTCAATCAGAAAAGCCGCAATGCTGGTACACGCTCCGGAGGCGGCGGCTCAAAAAAGAGGTCGTCGGGAATCGGCTGTCTTGGGCTTGGATGTTCTTTTTACATACTCGGGGCGACGATCCTTTTCATCCTGCTCAGCGTGGGCTACTTCCTGCTGTTCGACAAGACACCTGCCAGCGGCTACTACCGCTACGACGGCAAGGATTACTACTACCAGAACTTCACATGGTATTATTACGACGATCAGTATGATGACTGGTTCGTTGACAAGGACACCGGCATCGGAGATATCATCAACTCCGATTCCATGAATGAGTACAGCATCAGCAGCCACAACGGCAAAAGCTTTGAGGATTCCGACTGGTATGTTGAGTCCACCGGCCGCAGGAGCGACGACTACGACAGCGGCAATGACGGCTGGGACAACAACTACGACTGGGATGACGGCGACTCATGGGATGCCGGCGGCATGGACTGGGACTCCGACTGGTGATCGGGTCGGCAAGGTCGACAGCTACCCGTATGCTTTTGCCTTCGGAAACGCTTGCTTGTAGCTCGGAACTTTTATTTTTACATAATGAGCTTACTCACTTAGTCGGCAAAACGCCGCTGCTACCCGGCAGGCAGTGCCTGCACCCTCCCGTACTCTTTTTTGAAAGGCAACGCTGATTGGTTGCTCGGAACTTTTAGTCGGCAAGACCGACAGCTACCCGACTGGCAGAGCCTGCACTCTCCCGTACTCTGTTTTGAGAAACAACACATTTATGAAAAAGAGAAAAAAGCTTGATATCATACATACTGTACTTACGGTGTATCTTGTATACAGGTTACTCAATATACTGATTGTCGGCTGCATTCAATTGGCGCAGGACATCAGCGTATATCATCTTTACATCAAAGAGCCAGATCATTACTACTCATGGGAGCCGCATATGGTCATCCCCGAGCTTCAGACAGTAAAGGAATACGATGATCTGCCGTTCTGTCAGCGAGCATTTATGAGCAGAAGAGTTTATGAAAGCAATATCCCGTATAATCTGAAAATAGTGCTTATGAACACGGGATTTGTACTGCTGCCCTGGACTTCGCTCGGAGAATATTACGATGTGCAGGAAAAAGGCTGGTACTCGGCGGCACAGCATATCATAATATATGAGGTGTTCGTATACAACGGGATAAATGTGTTCACGCACAGACCGGAGCAGTATTTTGTGTATGTTGACCTGTTAAGCTTTTTTTCGATACCTATACTGATCATCATATACATTATCTATAGTATCATAAGAATAAACAGATGGAGAAAACAGAAATAAAAACTGCTAAATTTTTAAAGTAATTCTGCAAGAATTCAGAGGTGAACAATATGAGAGAGATCAGATCGGATGAAGTATATAAACTGAAGGAATGCCTGATTGCTTTAGCGGCACACCATAACAAGGTCTCTGTAAACTTCAGGGGCTGTTATCCCAAAGCCCCGGTTGAGGATACACTGGAGCATTTCACTCTTGATCTGAATAATAAAAAGTCCTGTATAGCTGTTATTGAGAATGGTGAAAAGGTAGTTGGCTTTTGTAAGATCGATGTTGACAATAACGCCGGTGTACTGGAATATCTTGTTGTTCTTGAAGAATTCAGAGGAATGGGATACGGGGCCGAACTGATCGAATGGGCATTGAGCAGATTTTCATGTTCCGGAGTCCGTAATATTGATGTAAAGGTCGCTGACGGCAACGAAGCGGTCTCACTATATGAAAAATACGGCTTCAAAATGAATGCACATATTTTGCGGCTGAGCAGATAAACTGCTCTGTCTTAACGATCAAATCGGAAATAATGCCCCCTGAGCGTTTTTGTAAAATGCTCAGGGGTGATCTGTTACAATTTGCTGTATGCTTTTCCTTATAATTCCAACGCAAAGCTTATCCGGCATCGGATAAGCCGAAATGCGCTGCAAGGGCATTGCACACCTCATCACGGGTGTCTTTACCGTCATCCTCGCGGGTAAGTGTAAAAAAGCCGCTCTTTGCGTATTCATCATAGTGTCTGCGGCTGTTGATCAGCGCCAGCCCCTGACGGTAATTTTCCATTACGCTGCCGGGATCGTCACAGCTCTCTATAACACTGAGCAGGAACTGCTTTTCTGGATCGCTGCGGTCAAAAAAGCGCTCAACGCTCATACTCTGCGGCGAAAGCATCACCGCCACATGATCATGATCGGATATCTCATGGAGTATATCAAGAGGGATGTTGGTATCAACGATCACTTTCCCTTTCTGCGAAAGGGAAATGAGCTGAGCCACCTCAAAGCCTGCGGCCTCCCTGCCCGTGCTGTACATCCACCTTTCATACTCCTGCGGCGAACGGGTAACGAAATCCTTCCAGTCGGTAAGAATTCGTATATAGCAAAGGTCGGGCTGTATCTCAGGCTGTGCCGCCTTGTCGGCCACCTCTGTGAAGTAGTTTTCTCCGCACAGGATAAGCCCGTACCTTTCGGAAATCATCTTCGCCGCAGTGGATTTTCCCGCGTAAGCAGTGCCTGTGATAAAGTATGTGTTTCTCAGATAGTACCGAATGATATTATTTTCTATCAGCATAAGCTCTCTCCGTCAAGTCCGTGCAGTATGAGACATCAGATGATAAATGTATTGATCAGAAGCAGGAATATCAGCATCGAAAAATTCACCGCTGAAAAACAGAGAAGATATTTTCCCGAAGAAGCATTCTCTGCCTTTCTGTAAAACTGGAACGAGATAAGGCTCGCAAGGGATGCGATCATCGTGCCGAAGCCGCCGATATTCACGCCTAAGAGAAGCTCTGTTCCGCTTTCGGTAAAGCCTGCGAGCATCACTGCCGCCGGGACATTGCTTATCACCTGTGAGAGCAGCGCGGAAACGAGCATTTCCCGCCCTGTGAGCACCTCGGAGAAATATGTGCGCACCGCCTCTATCCTTGCGATATTACCCACAAAGATAAAGAACATCAGAAATGTGACGAGCAGCGGATAATCCACCTTGGCAAGCACCTTTTTATCGGCGGCAAGCGCTATTATCACCGCAAGTGCAAGGCAGATGATATTCGGCACTATCTTCAGCACCGCCAGTATGCAGATGATGAAAAGTGCAGCAAATGCAGCGGCTTTGCCGCGCATTATCTTTGTCTCCCCCTGCTCCGGCACCTCGCATTTTGCAGCTGGCAGCATGAAGGAAAGCGCAATAAGCACCACCAGAGAAATAAGCCCCGTTGGGAGCATCGTGCGTATGAGATCTGCAGCGGTGAGATCGAATTCATCGTACAGATACAGGTTCTGCGGATTGCCGATGGGTATCAGCATACCGCCGAGATTGGCGGCCGCTGTTTCGAGCACTATCGTAAGGATACGGCTCTTTTCATCATCTATCTCCTCGAATATCAGCAGTGTGAGAGGAACAAATGTGATCAGTGCCACATCATTGGTGACTGCCATCGCCGAAAAAAAGCACAGAAGCATAAGGATGATTCCCGTTATCCTCACATTGCCTGCCTTTTTCATCAGCAATGCGGTGGCTCTTTCAAATATTCCCGTGGCGCGAAGTCCTGCGACTGCGGTCATCAGGCCGAAAAGCTGTATCAGAACAGCAGTATTGATATACCCGAGGTATTCAGCATCGGGCGGGACTATGAACACCGTTATAAGTGCCGCAAGGGCTGCTGCCGCAAGGACAGGCTGTGACTTTATGAATTTCAGCATAATGATCTCCGTTTATCGTATCGGGCAGCGGCAGTCATGCGGCCGCTCCCGTGATTTTGTGCATAACAGATGTATTCTATCATAAAATCGCTGTATTATCAAGTATACATATTGGGCAGAGAGAAAAAAATTTGTTAAATTTCAATATTGACAAAGCCGTTCAATGGTAATATACTGAGATTTGTCGTGCGTTTTCCACGGCAAGATCGTGTGAGGGAGGTTCCCTGTATCTCAGGGGAGAACAATGCTTTTAAAACGGTATATCACTATCCTAAAAAAGGAATTTTCAGGCTATAATGCCTCAAAGCTCGGCAAGGATATCCTCGCGGGCGTTACGGTGGCTGCGGTGGCTCTGCCCCTTGCCCTTGCCTTCGGTGTAAGCTCGGGTGCATCGGCTGCGGCAGGACTTGTCACAGCGATAATCTCGGGCTTTGCCATCGGCGCTCTCTCGGGAGCATCCTACCAGATAAGCGGCCCTACGGGTGCTATGTCGGCTATACTCATTTCACTTGTGGCCCAGTACGGCATACAGGGCGTGTTCATTTCAAGCTTCATCGCAGGCGTTATACTTCTGCTGTGCGGCATCTTCAAGCTCGGCGGCCTTGTATCATATCTGCCGTCCCCTGTTATCACGGGCTTTACCAGCGTGGCCGACAACGACCGATACTTCGGCGGCATGATGCGTCTTTCCCGCGACGAACTGATCCCGCAGTACCGAAAGCTGGTCGATTTGATTCACGCGGAGAACTGTCCCGTCATCGCGCAGCTTGCG
>CAMHMM010000050.1 GCA_946186215.1 uncultured Ruminococcus sp.
TTCCTGATTGAAGAAATTTCCCCAGCGGCCTATCCCCTGACCGATGAAAAATCCCATCGCGGCAAGATCCACCGCCGGAAGTATCTTTATCTTCTTTATAACGCATACTATTATGCCGAATATCAGCGCACCGATAAGCCCGCCGTATACTGCAAGGCCGCCGTCTCTTATTGCAAATATCTCCTTTATATCATGGAAGGAGCTTGCGTGGAATATCACATAATAGGCTCTTGCACCTATAACAGCGCCGATAACTCCCGCAAAAACAGCATCAGAAAGTGTCTCGCCGTCGATACCGTAATCCTTTGTGCGCCTGAAGCAATAGTGCATCGCAAGAAACAGACCGAGCGCGATACAGATACCATACCATTTGATCTCTATGCCAAACAGTGTGAACGCAGTGGGATTTATTTTAAGGTCTATGCCAATATACGGAAATACTATCTGATCCGCTCCGTAACGGTCAAGTGGTGTCATTATCAGGATTCCTCCCCTGAGTCAGCCGATGCCCTGGGCTTTATCACATACATCGACGAATTGTTGATATCAAATCTCTCGTTGAGGAAATCCATAACATCATCAAGCGTTATGTCTGCCACCGCATCAATGGAGGAAAAGGCATTTCCTGTATGCCCGAGCGAGGAATTGACGAGTATCGTAGCAAGAGAATCAGCATTGCCCAGATGCCGGATAAGACTGCCGTAATAGGATTTTTTGATATTCTCAAACCTGTCGGCCTCAAAGCCCGTCTTTTTCCTGCGCTCGATCTCCTCGTCGATCATTTCCCTGACCTTTGACGGATCCTTTGATTCGCCGGAAAAGCAGGGTACAAAGAAACCGCAGCCTGCAAATGTTTCGGTCGCAAATTCAAGATTGATAAGCCCCATATCGTACATTTTCTTGTACAAAGGTGAGGTCTCATCTGCAAGGAGCGATATTGTAATATCGGAAAGTGCGCATACTCTTGAAAATTCGCTGTCATCAACAGGTCTCGACTTAAATCCGTATGAGAACATGGGATTTGCAACTTCAAAGGTCTGTTCGGCATATTTTACTGCCACTTCATCGGGTTCCTCGGGAACGACGGAAACAAGCTCCTTGTCCTCGCTCTTTTTAAGAAGCTCATCGCAGATACTGATTATCTCGTCCTCATCCACATCACCTGCTATAGCAAGGCACATATTGTGAAGATTGTAGAAAGAGTAATAGCAGCGGTAAAGCAGCTCGGGGGTTATCTGAGCGATGGATTCGACAGTGCCCGCAATATTGATCCTTACGGGGTTTTTATGGTATATCCCGGAAAGCATTCCGAAGAAAAGTCTCCAGTCGGGATTATCCTCATACATCTTGATCTCCTGACCGATTATCCCCTGCTCCTTTGCTACTGTTTCTTCTGTGAAATACGGCTTCTGAACAAAATCGAGCAGTATCCTCAGGGTGTCGCCGAAATTATCGGTGCATGAGAAAAGATAACAGGTCTTGTCAAAGGATGTATAGGCATTGCCGATAGCACCTGTCTTTGCATAAAGATCGAATACATCCGTATCCTCATTCTCGAACAGCTTGTGCTCAAGATAATGCGCGATACCCTCGGGAACAGTGACAAAATCTGCGTCATCCTTTGTTTTGAAGGTAGTGTTGACAGAACCGTATCTTGTGCCGAAGATGGCGTGCTTTAAACTGAAATCGGGCATCTTCCAGATAAGTATCTCCAGTCCGGAATCATGCATTATGCGTACATAGCTTTCGCCGATACGCTCATTTGTTATCACTTCACGCTGCATCAGCTCTCAGCTCCTTTCAGAAGATATACCGAATCAAGTACAAGTGAATTTGCAAATGCGATGATATCTTCCTTTGTTACCTTTTCTATCACCCTTGAGTGCTCCTCGGGAGTATCCACAGGGCCGTAATATGATCTGTCAAGATACCAGCTGATCACAGAGCTCGGAGAATCACCCGTAACGCGATAGGAGGATTTGATAAAGGTCTTGGCCTGATCTATAAGATCATCCGCAAACTCGCCCTTTTTGATAAGATCGAGCTGGTGGAGTATCTCGTTTTTCGCTGTTTCGGTATTCACCGCTTCAAGTCCGCTGTCTACAGTAAATACAGCCTTGGACCAGGACGGACTTACCGCACAATAGTAGCAAAGACTCATCTTTTCACGCACATTCTTGAAAAGGAGCGATGTAGGAAGTCTGCCGTATACTGCCGCAAACACGGTGATGATATCCTCGCGCTGATAGAAGCTTTCACCGTGCTTGAAGGCAAGGACCATCTTACACTGGACAACATCAAGTGTTTCCGTCTTTTCGCGTACTTCTGTTTTGAACGCAGAGGGCGCAAAGCTGAAGCTGCATACATCAGTGCGCCTGATCGAAGAAAATCTTTCGTTTACAAGCTGTATGAACTTTTGTGAAACAGAGCTTCCGGCAAAGAATATCTCTATGCGGGCGGTCTCAAGCAGCCTGTTGTAAGCCTTTATCAGGTCATCATTTGTCACAGCCTTTGCATCGCTTACTTCACCGCGCAGCGGATATCCGGAGGGCTCACCTTCATATATCATCATCGCCGCCTGTTTGAGCGCATATGAACGCTTGTCGTTTATAACAGAGGTGATATCGTCTATAAGCTCATTTCTTTTCAGCTCAATGTTTGTAAATCCGCCGTCCTGCATGGCAGGCTCGAATATACAGCCGCAGATCATCTTCATAAGCTCATATGAAAGCTCCTCACCGTCAAGAGCGTATTTATCAGAGATGGTGCCTGCGGAAAAGAGAAGCTCTCTGTAATTTCCCACCGAACGGTTGGATGTGCTAAGAGAAGCGCCGTACAGCTCGGAAAGCCTTTTGTTGAAAAGAGTCATATCCGGGTAATCGCTGTTGGTATCCTCAAGAATATAGGCAAGCAGCGAATCAGCAGCTGCAGTCTCCTTTACTCTCGGGAAGGTAAAGCACACCTGAATGGAGGACACCTTGAACTTCGGATCGATTATCGTTGTGAGCCTTATCCCTCTTTTGGCAGCGCCTATGGGGACGGTATTTATTGTATACAAATGATCAGCTCCTTTACCGTTTGCAGGATGTATCGATACTGCGGCCGTCATACCGAGACCACAGCAACATCAATTATAGCATATTTGATATAATATTTCAACCTTATCGGGAAAATTTCCTTTAAAATTCACAATCGAAACACCTCCGCACAGCAAAAAAACGGATATCCGCAGAAAATGCGGATACCCATTTATCAATCCTTTATCTTTGAAGCAAGCAGCTCGGAATACCTTGTGCGGAATGAAGAGAAGCTGTCGGAGTCGATCGCATCCCTTATCCTTTCCATGAGTGTATTGTAAAAATACAGATTATGCTGTACTGCAAGCCTGCCTGCAAGCTGCTCGTCTGCCTTGAAAAGATGCCTTATATAAGCCCTTGTGAAGTTTTTGCAGGTCGGGCAGTCACATTCGGGATCAAGCGGACGGGTATCAAGCTCATAGCACTTGTTTGTAGCGTGCATGATGCCTCTCCATGTAAACACTGTGGCATGGCGGGCGTTCCTGCTGGGCATAACGCAGTCAAAAAGGTCGATGCCCCGCGCTACTGCCTCGATAATATTGGATGGTGTGCCTACGCCCATAAGATAGCGTATTTTGTGTTCAGGCATAACAGGCACTACTTCGTCAAGGATATGGTACATCACTTCAGTAGGCTCACCCACCGCAAGACCTCCCACAGCATAGCCGTCAAGGTCGAGCTTTGCGATCTGTTCCATATGAGCAATACGAAGATCTTCATAGGTACTGCCTTGATTTATGCCGAAAAGAAGCTGATGGGGATTGATGGTATCATGAAGTGAATTCAGCCGCTCCATTTCCTCCTTGCAGCGTACCAGCCAGCGGGTCGCAGGAGCGCTTTGAATATTCATGCTCTGCAGGGTTTTCCACACATTCGTCAAAGGCCATTGCAATAGTGGAGCCGAGATTTGACTGTATCTGCATGGATTCCTCCGGCCCCATAAATATCTTGTGACCGTCTATGTGGGAGCTGAAATATACGCCCTCTTCCTTTATCTTGCGGAGCTTTGCAAGGGAAAACACCTGAAATCCGCCGCTGTCGGTGAGTATAGGTCTGTCCCAGTTCATGAAGCGGTGCAGCTCGCGGATGATCTTGTCCCCTGTCTTGACATGGAGATGATATGTGTTGCACAGCTCCACCTGACATTTCAGGTCTTTGAGATCAATAGACGAGATACCGCCTTTGATCGCCGCAGCAGTTCCCACATTCATAAAGCATGGTGTCTGGAATGTACCGTGAACGGTCTCAAATTTTCCGCGGCGTGCAGTGCCGTCATTCTTCAACAGTGTATACATAGTGTTTTCCTTTTTATCTATTGCAAGTGGCAGAGAGAAGCGCTGAATAAGGCACAACAATAACCTATATGCTTTATCCCGTGTGTTTTCTGCTCTTCAGAGCAATACAGAATATTATTTAGGAGCGCATATTATCGCAACAACAAGCGAGAAGCCCGCGATCATCCAGAAAGCCAGTGCCTGCTGATAAAGATATTTCGGATCTATCACGAACCTGTCTCCTTGCGTATAGATGACTGTGAGCGTATCGCCCACTTCGGGGTGATTCTCGGAGTTTGCGATAAACCTGTCGTGGGAGATATATGTCGTCTCCGAAAGATCATCGGTGAAAACGCCTCTTACATCATACATCGACGGGCCTTTCCCGTAATGCTTCACAAGCTCAGTCACCACAAGCTCTCTTTGTACACCTTTTTCGGTGTAGCTTTTGTACTGTATCAGGCGCATAAATCCAAGTGCAGCGATGATCAGGATGAATGCACCCATAAATAGGATATACATTATCATTTTTGTTTCATATATTTAAGGAAGAAGGTCTGAGTATAGGGCTCATACCAGAAATCGTAAAGATCTTCGTCATACATCACCGATACGCTCTCATGGCATATGGGGTAGGCATATCCTGCCTGATAGAATGCCTGTTCGAGCTGCAGTGCAAAACCCGCCTTGTCGGAAATATCCTTGATGGCGGAAAGATACATGAGCCTGTCCGTACCGTTATAGCCTGAAACCCCGAAAAGCCTTTCAAAAAAGCTGTCCGCAGAGTTTATCTCGGGCAATACATTGTATACGCAGATATCATAATCGTTTTCTTCATATCTTCGCAGAAGCTCATCCTTTTCGCAAAATTCCACGGCGGAAAAATAGTCAAGCCCTTCAAGAATGGATGATACATCATAGCAAAGCTCAGGCCTTGAAAAATCATCACCGGCCAGTATCACCTGATGATCGAATTTTTCACTGCTGATATATTCGTCAAATACCTGCTTCGACTCCTCGCGGCTCATTTTCGGGTAGACAGGCTTGCCTATCTCGGAAAAATTCTTTCCGCCAAGAGTAACATGGGGCGGGATATAGCTTGCAGGCAGATCATTATCCTTTTCCGAAAGCGCTGACGCAATAGAAGAAAATGCCGCATTACGCAGCTTTTCCTCCGCAAATACGGACTCAGGCGAGAATATGAGCACCGATGTGCCACAGCTGTACTCCCGCACAGCCTTTCCGACAGTATCGCCGCCTGTATGGGCTTTCCCGTCCACAACGCTCATTGCAGTTTCTTCATCTCTTCCGATAAGGAAATCAATGCTGTCGGGGTAGGTAACATAATCAGACGATGAATTGGCGTTTATCCTTGTAAGGGTGATATGGTTTTCGTTCCAGTAGGGATCATAATTCCAGTCGGAAACAAAAAAGGCACCGCAGGAATAGGTATCATCAACAGACAGCCCGTAACGCCCCTCGGTAGAAAGAAAAAGCTGTTCGTTGCAGGGCGAAGCCGCAGGATGAGCCAGCTTTTTAAGAAAATCACAGTCGGGACTGCTGAGCTTTATGCAAAGGGTGTATTTATCCTTTGCGTATATCCCCGCACTGCCCTTATCAATGGCATTTATATTTTCAATGCCCGAAAACAGGTATTTATAGGGCGAATGAGTATTGTCATCATATATCCTCCTTACTGCATAGATATAATCATCTGCAGTAAGCGAAGGGTTGTTTTTGCTGCCCTTTTTTTTCCATATAAGGTCGTCGCGGAGGATAAATGTATACAATAGCCCGTCCTCGGATACCTCGTATTTTTTTGCAGCTCCCGGAACGATAAATCCCGAATCGTCGATATCCACCAGCGTAGCATAGATATTTCTGATTATATTGAAGGATGAAACATCCGTTGCCACCTGTGGATCGAGATTTTCGGGATTTGATGCAAGGGACAGTACATATTCACCGCCGGGCTTGGGCGAATCGGAAACACATCCCGTAAAAAGCAGCGCTGAAATAAGCACCGCAGGAATCACAGCTCGCATTCTACTGTTCTGCCCTCCGCCAGTGATCTTTTCACATCAATGATACGCTGGTTCTCACTGCCCCTGAATGAAAGCTCAAGACTTCTTTTTGACAGTATAAAAGGCCCGTCAACAAGAAAGTCTGTCACCTTCAGAAGCTCCATATAATGATTCTCTTCATTGGAATGACCGATCAGGTATTCGTACAGATAGCCCGTATAGGTGATGACATTGAGTCCCAGACTGTGTATCTCCCTGCCCAGCCACGCAAGCTGTGCAGCCTTGCAGAACGGCTCACCGCCGCTGAAGGTCACGCCGTCAAGGAGCGGGTTTGCCTTTATCTTATCCATAATATCACCGAGAGTGACCACATACCCGCCCGCAAAGTCCCATGTATGGGGGTTGTGACAGCCCTCACAGGCATGTGGACAGCCCTGCACGAAAAGTGTGAGCCTGATGCCGGGGCCGTCAACGATAGAATCATTGACGATGCCGGCGATCCTGATCAGTTCATTGTTATCCATAATATCATTTCCAGTCTGATATGCGTCAGCTTACGAATCGCAGACAGGTCTTCTCAGCCTTTCATGTGCATATCCGTGTTCTTCCTCGCGTCTGCCGCAGCGGGGACATACATCGTTGATAACACCGGAATATCCGCAGATAGGATCACGGTCAACAGGATGATTTATAGAGCCGTAGCCTATCCCCGATTCCTTCATGCAGCGAACGATCTTTTCAAAAGCATCGAGATTTTTCATAGGATCGCCGTCGAGCTCAACATAGCTGATATGGCCGCCGTTGGTAAGCGCATGATAAGGTGCTTCTATCTTGATCTTTTCAAATGCGCTGATAGGATAGTATACAGGAACATGGAAGGAGTTTGTGTAGTAATTTCTGTCGGTAACGCCCTCGATCTCTCCGAAAAGCTCCTTGTCAAGGCGGACAAATCTGCCTGAGAGCCCCTCAGCGGGTGTGGCGATGATCGAAAAGTTCATTCCTGTGCGGATAGTTTCTTCATCCATCCTCTGGCGCATCCTGCCGACTATCTCCAGACCGAGTGCGCGTGCCTCCTCGTCCTCGCCGTGGTGCTTGCCGATAAGAGCCTTCAGACACTCTGCAAGGCCGATAAAGCCGATGGTGAGCGTACCGTGCTTGAATACCTCACCCACACATTCATCGGGGCCTAATTTATCGGAATCGAGCCATATGCCCTGCCCCATAAGGAACGGGAAGTTGCGGACGGTCTTCTGCGCCTGTATCTTATATCTGTGCATAAGCTGGCGGCAAACAAGATCCATTACTTCTTCGAGTGAATCAAAGAATGCGCCTACATTGTGATCTGCCTTGATAGCAAGTCTTGGCAGGTTCACCGATGTAAATGAAAGATTTCCCCTGCCTGTTACGATCTCTCTTGTGGGATCGTAGTAATTTGACATAACTCTTGTGCGGCATCCCATGTATGCAACTTCCGTATTGTAATCACCCTGTTTGTAGTAGGGAAGATTGAACGGCGCATCTATAAAGGAGAAATTCGGGAAAAGCCTCTTCGCTGAAACGCGGCAGGCAAGTTTGAAAAGATCATAGTTTGGATCAGTGGGATTGTAGTTCACACCGTCCTTGATCTTGAATATATGGATGGGGAAGATTGGAGTTTCGCCGTTTCCGAGGCCAGCTTCCTCTGCGAGCAGGACATTCTTTATTACCATCCTGCCCTCGCTTGAGGTGTCAAGTCCGTAATTGATGGACGAGAAAGGCACCTGAGCTCCTGCGCGGCTGTTCATGGTGTTGAGATTGTGTATCAGCGCCTCCATAGCCTGATATGTGGCACGGTCTGTCTCCTTGTAGGTGTTTTTGGCCGTGTATTCCTGGATGCGCTCCGCAGTCTTTTCGTCCACATAGTTCAGAAGCTTTTCATATTCAAGCTCACGGTAGCCGTTGTTATTGTCCATTATGGGATAGATCTGCTTTTCATCCCATATTTCCTTTGAAATAGTGTCGGCTATTTCCTGTCCGTCATCAAGAAGTCCCATCATTTCAAGACAGCGGGCAATATTGTAGACATAGCGTCTTTTATATGTCTTCTTTACACCGTCGGTCATTGCATATTCAAAATTGGGTATGCTCTGTCCGCCGTGCTGATCGTTCTGATTTGACTGGATGGCTATGCAGGCAAGTGCGGCATAGCTTGAAATGTCGTTGGGCTCTCTGAGATAGCCGTGTCCTGTGGAAAAACCGTTCTTGAACAGCTTTATCAGGTCGATCTGGCAGCAGGTAGATGTAAGAGTATAGTAATCAAGGTCGTGGATATGGATATCGCCCTCGCGGTGCGCCTTTGCCACATCCTTGTCGAGAATATACATCTCATAGAACTGCTTTGCGCCCTCCGAGCCGTATTTGAGCATCGTTCCCATAGCGGTATCGCCGTTTATATTGGCGTTCTCGCGCTTGATATCGCTCTGCTTTGCGGTCTTGAAGGTAAGATCCTCATATATCTTCATGAGACGGGTATTCATCTCACGGACTCTTGTTCTGTCTGAACGGTAGAGAATATATGCCTTGGCTGTTCTTGCATGACCTTCCTCAACAAGCAGCTTTTCTACGGCATCCTGTATCTGCTCAACAGTAGGTGTACTCTGACTGCCGTATATCTTCTCACAGTAGTCGCATACCTTGACAGCAAGATCCATGGCAGTATCGTAATCACTGCCGCCTACAGCCTGAGCTGCCTTGTATATGGCGCGGGCGATCTTTTCTATGTTGAAAGTATCCTTTCTGCCGTCCCGCTTGATGATGTGAGTTATCATAAAAACCTCCAAAACACAACATATAGTATCTGACAACCCCTGCGAACCACAATATATAGTATTCGCAGCTAAATTATAGTATACTCCAATCGTGTAGGATTGTCAATAGCTAAACCCTTTTTTATGAAAAATCACAAAGGTAAAACAGGGTAAACAGAAAAACGCCCATGTACAGGCGTTTTTTGTAACAGTGTCAAGAATACCCCTTCAACAGAGCATAACACAGCAATTATTTCTTTACATTGGGATAGATCCCCTGCAGCTCTGTGATAAGCGAGGTGAAGAAGGCATTATCTCCGCTCATCATGGATGCAGCTATATCAGGTGACAAAAATGCGGTCACTGTCATCTCCCTGCCTTCATAATCGGCGTGAATGACCATAGCCATCTCGGTGCCTCTTGTGAACATAGAGAAGTCCATACCCTGCGCATTGCCGGAAATAGACTGGGCATAACCTGCCTTTACAACAGAGTTTACTGCTGAATCAAAATTATTGCCCAGACTGGATGTGCCGGAAGCCTGAAGCTTGTCATCCTGATCGAACATATAAAGGCTTACCTTCTTCTGCTTTTCACTGCCGGTCACGATGAGTGAGCCTGCTTCTACATATTCGCTGCCCTTGATAAGATCCTTTATCTGCTTCTTTGTCATTCCCCATGAATAGGAAATGGCCTTTTTAGAGGAGCTTGTACC
>CAMHMM010000051.1 GCA_946186215.1 uncultured Ruminococcus sp.
CAAGGGCATATTATAACCGCGATAAAAGAGGCGGACTAATGCTCTGGGGGCCTACGGTGGATATGGAGCGCGATCCCCGATGGGGACGCACTGAGGAGGCCTATGGCGAGGATGTGTTCCTAACAGGCGAACTGACTGCAAAATACACTCTTGGCATGGCGGGCATTACCGATGACGGCCATTATATGACCGTGCCAACATTAAAGCATTTCTGTGCGGACAATAACGAGGAAAAGAGAATGAGCTGCAACGCCTTTCTCCCTCCCCGCATAAAGCATGAATACTACTACGCCGCATTTGAAAATGCTATAAGATACGGCGGCGCACGCAGCATTATGGCTGCATATAATGAGATAAACGGCGTTCCTGCCATAATGAACAGGGACATGGAGGATATTCTCAAAAAAGAGTGGGGACTGTGGTTCACGGTAAGCGACGGCGGGGACTTCTCCCAGAATGTCACTGAGCACGGATACTGCGATGATATGGCGCAGTCTTTCAGGCTTTCTCTCATGGGCGGCTGCGATGTTATGACCGACCGCAGCGAGCTTGTGTACACAGCGGCAAAGGAAGCGCTTGAGCGCGGCCTTGTCACATGGGATGATATAGACCGCAGTATCGTAAGGACACTTGCAGCCCGTCTGCGTCTGGGGCAGAGCTTCGGCGGTTTTGACGAAAAATGCCCGTTTGATGATATAGGCATGGACAGGGTGGACTGCGGGGAGCACAGAAAGGTCAACAGACGCGCTGCAGAGGAACAGATCGTTCTGCTCAAAAACAACGGCATTCTTCCTCTTTCGGGAAAGAAAACCATTGCTGTGGTGGGTGCGCTTGCAGATGAGAACCTGCGCGACTGGTATACAGGCTTCCCTTCCTTTGAGACCACAGTAAAACAGGGCTTTGAGGAGCATTTTGGCGACAGCACCATAATATATGACAGCCTCTGGGATATCATAGCTGTAAAAGCCCCCAACGGAAAATACCTTTCGGCGGATGAAAACGGCAATATTACCGCTGCGGCCGAAAGTATAGGCGAAAATGAGCTTTTTGAGCTTCAGGACTGGGGCGGCAACTGGAAAAACCTCTTTTCGGTAAAATACAAAAAATATGTAAGGCTTTGTGAAGACGGCACTCTGAAGCTTGCAAACAGGAAAATATATGACTGGTTCACAAGGGAGACCTTCAATTTCCGTGAATACGGTGATGATACGGTGATCGAGGAATTTTTAGATCACAGACGGCTTTTCTGCGGAGATAACGGTGAGCTTGAGGTAAGGCACAGTACGGCGGTCAAGAATGAATGCCGTTTTGGAATATGCCTCGTTGACAGCGGCAGGGACAGAGCGGCAAAAATTGCTGAAAAGGCTGACGCAGTAGTGTACTGCACGGGTAATTATCCCGTTCAGTACGCAAAGGAATGCTACGACAGAAAGACTATCGCCCTTAATGTTCAGGAGGGCATGACACAGCATATTACTGCACACAACAGCAATACAATACTGCTGATAATATCAAGCTACCCCTATGCCATAGCCCGGGAAAGCGAAAGTGCGGCGGCTGTAATGTGGTCATCCCATGCAGGTGCAGAACTCGGAAATGTGGTCGCTGCGGCAATAAGAGGAGATTTTTCTCCTTCGGGGCACCTGCCCATGACATGGTACCGCTCAGATCTTGATCTGCCCGATATACTCGATTACGATATCGAGACTGCCGGCAGCACATATATGTATTTTGAGGGGCAGCCTCTTTATCCCTTCGGCCACGGCCTTTCATATGCTGCTTTTGAATATTCGGATCTCAGGATCTGTGAGGACGGCGGCATAAAGGCAAAGGTGGATGTAAGGAATACTTCCGGTGTGGACGGAACTGCCGTTGTCCAGATATACTTCACCGTGAAAAACAGCGCTGTAAAACGCCCGGATAAAAAGCTGTGCGGCTTTGAAAGGGCATATATCCCCGCAGGGAAAAGCAGGACTGTCACGGTGGATATACCCGGTCATATACTCAGGATATACGATGTGAGAAGTGCTGCAATGATGATCGAGGATGCCGACTATATCTTTATGGCCGGCAGATCATCCGGTGATATTCTGCTTCAGGCAGAGCATCATGTTCGCGGTGAAAAGCTTTCATCAAGAAAGAACAGCTTTGACGCGGTGACCTTTGACCGGTATGAGAATATAAAAATATTCCGCTCACAGCGCTATGACAAGGATTATATCCGTGTTTCGGGCTATCGTGGCACAGTGTATTACAACGGCCTGCCCGGTGTAAAGACGGACAGCATCTGTCTGAGAATATCCTCGATATACGGGAAAGGCTCGGTTCATATGACGGTCGGCGGAAAGGAATACAGCGCTGATGTACCTGCGTGCATAGCATACGATGATTTTAAGGATATTACAATAAAAACTGACGGAACGATCTGCGACAGCATAACGGTGACTATGTCGGAAGGCCTGGGGCTTATGGATATCAGTATCAATGAATGAACGGGGAAGGTCGAGAGTGTGAAATATATTGTACTCAATCCTGCGGGGGCATCGGGCAGGACTATCAGAATGTGGGAAAGGCTGAAGCCTGTTTTTGATGAATACGGTGAGTATACTCTCTGTCAGTCCACCGTGTCCGACAGCATCGGCGATATATGCCGCAGAGTTACATCCCGCGGCGAGCGTACAGAGCTTATTGTGATAGGCGGCGATGGTACATTCAACGAGGCTGTGAACGGCATTTCCGATCTTGAAAACACTCTTTTCGGCTTCATTCCCTGCGGTACCGGAAACGACATCGGAAGGGATATGGGGCTGCCGGATGACAGTGAGGAGCTTGTCCGTATAATGTCTGACGGGGAAATGAAACGCACTGCGGATATCGGCGAGCTTGCAGTGTATCTTGACGATAAGATCGTCAGACGGCGGTTCAATGTGAGCAGTGATGTGGGCTTCGGGGCTGCTACCTGTGCAAAGGTGCAGAATTCGCCTTTAAAGCCTGTATTCAATAAACTGGGGCTGGGGCGGCTCACATATCTTATCGAGGCTATAAGCGTGTGCTTTTCCTCAAAGCCTGTGACTGTCAAGGTGACCTGCAACGGAAAAAGTACAGTATACAAGCGAAATCTCTGCGTGGTTGTTATGAACCACGGCTACGAGGGCGGCGGCTTCAGGTTCTGCCCCGATGCGGATTATGACGACGGGCAGCTGGATATATGTATAGGGAACGGGCTTTCACATATCGGCTTCTTGCGTATGCTTCCTCTTGCGTATATGGGAAAGCATCTCAGCCTCAAAGGGATAACGGCTGAAAGAACTGATCATGTAGTGATACAGGCGAGCAGACCGCTGTGGGTGCATACCGACGGAGAAGTCCTTGGCATGGTGCAGAAGGCCTCTATGCGGGTGCTGCCTGAAAAACTGAAGCTTCTGATATGACATAAATTCATCTGAAAATGTGAACAGTCATTTCATTTTACATAAAGCTGACAATGGGAACGAGGGATGGATATGGAAAAGAGAATGACGGAGCAAGAACTTCTTGAAAGCTTTGATACGGCGCTTGAAAACGGGTATATCTTTGTGTGCTACCAGCCGAAGATGAATCATTCCACCGGAAGAATGATCGGTGCCGAGGCACTCATGCGCTGGAAGGATCCTGATTACGGTATGCAGTATCCGTCGGATTTCGTTCCCGTGCTTGAAAACAGCGGGTGTATCTGTGCGGCTGATCTGTATGTATTCGAGCAAGTGTGCAGATTTCAGAGGAAATGTCTCGACAGCGGCATCAGAGCCGTACCGATCTCTACGAATATGTCAAGATATGATGTTTTCAGGGAAAACTACATCGAGGAGATCGAAGAGATAAGAAAGCAGTATGATATCCCTGTAAATCTGCTCCATGTGGAGATCACCGAATCCTCTGCCATAGGCGGTATGGAGCTTGTGAAAAGCGCTCTTGACCGTCTGCATAAATTCGGCTACATGGTGGAAATGGATGATTTCGGCAGCGGGTATTCATCACTGAATGTGCTCAAGGATCTCGAGGTGGATGTCATCAAGCTTGATATGCGCTTTCTCAGCGGCAATATCGGCGGCAGAGGCGGCACTATAATCAGCTCCATCGTCCGCATGACCAAGTGGCTCAATACGCCTGTTATTGCAGAGGGTGTTGAGACCGTCACACAGGCGGATTACATGAAGAGCATAGGCTGCAGCTATGTTCAGGGATATCTCTATTCAAAGCCCGTCACCGAGGATGAATTTATCCAGAAGCTCGGTGTGCTCGAGCATGAACCGGTTGGCAAGGCGATGGATATCGTCAAGAATATGGATGTGGGGCGATTCTGGGATCCCCAGTCGCTTGAAACGCTGATATTCAACAATTTTGTCGGCGGAGCGGCGATATTTTCCTATCAGGCAGGAAATCTTGAATTTATTCGCGTGAACAGCAAATATATGAAAGCTCTCGGCATGAATATGACGGAAAAGGAATTTCTGGATTCCGATCCGCTTGCGTATTTTGACGAGGAAAACAAAAAGATCTATATGGATGCACTGCAGCGTGCGATAGATACCAATGAAGAGGTAAGCTGCGAAACATGGCGCGGTGTCTGCTCCAAGACCTGCGGTTCGGATAAGATCTGCATCCGCTCCTTTATCAGGCTGATCGGCAGGGCGGATGAACAGCTTGTCTTTTATGCAGTGGTGCAGAACATCACCACGGAAAAGAAGCGCTTCGATGAGCTTTTCAAGAATGAGAGCCGCTATCGTGCGGGCTTTGAGCACGCAAATATGTATGCGTGGGAATATGATATCGCCACAAAGCAGATGCGCCCGTGCTTTCGCTGCATGAGAGACCTGGGGCTGCCGCCGCTTCTGGAGAATTATCCCGAGCCTGCCATAGAGATGGGGATATTCCCGCCTGAATTTGCCGACACATACCGTGAGTGGCACAGGAAGATGGCAGAGGGAGCGGAGCATTTTGAAGCGATAGTGCCGCTTACCCCGTCGAGGATACCCTTCCATGTCAGATACACCACTGAATTTGACGAAAACGGCAGGCCTCTCAAGGCTTACGGCTCCGCAACGCTCGTTGTGGACAATGAAAATAATTGACCGGAGTTTTTTATGAAGAAGATATATGCAGTGATACTCAAAGAAGATAATGACGGAAATGATATGTGCCGTCTTGTGGAGGCAAGACAGCCGAAGACGGCATTTCCGGGATGCTGGTTCGTGCCCGAGGATACCGAAGAGGTGGCGCAGAGACTCGCCGACACCATAAACGGCTTTATTGATTTTCCTGATTTTGACTGTATCGTGTTCGGCATTTCGGAAAATGCGGCTGACAGCGTGATCGCGGGGCTTGCATCCGATAATGTGATACGAACAGACATCCACAGGTTCGCAGAGCTTATCGGTATCATCTGATGAGAAAAAGGAATATTATCATTGCCCTGTCCGCATTCCTGCTTTCGTCCTGCGGTCTTACGGGCTCTGTGGAATCACTGCTTATGCCTCCCATAGTTTCCGAGGATCAGGAGGCAGTTTATGATGCACTAATGGATGATACCGGCAGGAATATCACCCTTGTCTACCCCAGAACGGGAGATTACCGCAGTGCATTCATATTCAGGGATCTTGACGGAGACGGTACAGATGAGGCGGTCGCATTTTACCGCAGCGAGGGCGAAAGCTCCAATGTCAGGGTGAATATCCTTTCAGCAGCGGCTGGCATTCGGTGTACGATCATTCAGGCAGCGGCAACTTCATCGAAAGAGTGTTTTTTTCGACTTTCAACGGCCAGACAGAGCATTTGTGCATAGGCTATTCCTACACTAACCGTCAGGACAGGCTCCTTTCCGTGTACAGCTATAAGGACGATGTGCTCGAATCCGAATACAGCGATATCTATAACCGGCTGGAGCAGACTGATATGAATATGGACGGCAGTGAGGATATCATTCTCATGACTGCCAATACCGAGGAGCACCCCGCCTATGCACTGCTTGTCACAGACCTTGCCGACGGTCTCGGCGTGCGCTGTATTTCAGGCGTTATGATGCGAACCAACACTACCGAGCTGCTTTCCACCGTAACAGGCGGTATAGCCGGCGGTCACAATGCTGTATTTGCCGATTCCTCCTCCGTGGGCGGTATCTCCACGGAGATAATCTATTGTGTGGAGGGGACGCTCAGAAACCCCGCCGCTCTTGAGGATTCCCAGCTGCCCGCGCTCACTCTCAGAAGAAGCGGATACTGCTCGGATATAGACGGCGACGGCATCACCGAGATACCTACAACAGAGCCCTTTCCCGGATACCGTGATACGGATGCTCAGAATATCACGATCTGGAATGAATTTTCAAATTACGGCCTGAACCCGAAGTATAATTCCCTTTATATGCCGTCACAGAGTTATTGCTTTATGCTGCCTGTCCGCTGGAAGGGACTTGTTACGGTAAAGACGGATAACTCAACGGGAGAAAGGGTATTCTATAAATTCAATTCAAGTCTTTCCCAGAGCCGTCTGGAGCTTATGAGGATATATTCCGCTGATGCTGCGGAAGAAGAGGAGTACAGGGAAAAGGGATATGTTACCGTTGTAAGGAATGATTCCATGTGCATTATGGTCCTTCTGAGCAGCAATGATGATCCTCTGGTGCTTACCCAGGCAGAGGCTGAGAACGGGAATAAGTGATGCTTTGATGGATAAATACGAGGTCCTGAAAAATTATTTCGGATATGATAAATTCAGGCAGGGACAGAGTGAGATAATAGACGCTGTGGAAAGCGGCAGGGATGTACTTGGCGTAATGCCCACGGGAGCGGGAAAATCCATGTGCTACCAGATACCCGCGCTGATGAAGCCCGGGTTTGCTGTGGTGATATCTCCGCTTATCTCGCTGATGCAGGATCAGGTAAGGTCTCTTGTGGAGCTTGGCATAAGGGCGGCGTATATCAATTCCTCCCTGAGCATGTCGCAGCTTTACGCGGTAATAAACAACTGCGCGCAGGGTATATATAAGCTTGTATATGTGGCACCAGAGCGCCTTGACAGCGAGGTGTTCGTGAATATGGCGATAAACGCCGATATTTCCATGATCTGTGTGGATGAGGCGCATTGCATTTCCCAATGGGGGCAGGATTTTCGCCCGAGCTATCTGGGGATACCCGAGTTTATCGCAAAGCTTCCGAAAAGGCCTGTTGTAGCGGCATTTACCGCTACTGCAACAGACAAGGTGCGCGAGGATATAAGGGAGCTTCTGCATCTTTCCTCGCCCTTTGAGCTTGTCACGGGCTTTGATAGGGAGAACCTTTATTTTGAGGTGCGTCAGCCTGCGGATAAAAACCACGATCTTGTAAGGCTTGTGGGAAAATACTGCAACGACGGGCGCAGCGGCATCGTTTACTGTTCTACGCGAAAGGATGTGGAGGCAGCCTGCGAGCTGCTCCGTGAACGGGGCATCCCCTGTGTGAGATATCATGCAGGGCTCAGCGATGAGGAACGAAAGAAGAATCAGGACGATTTCATCTACGACAGAGTAAGAGTCATAACCGCTACCAATGCCTTTGGCATGGGGATAGACAAATCAAATGTATCCTTTGTTATACATTATAATATGCCGAAGGATCTGGAAAGCTATTATCAGGAGGCCGGCAGGGCAGGGCGCGATGGCTCACAGTCAGACTGCATACTTATGTACAGCCCAAGAGATACCGTTATAGCGCGGTACCTCATCGACAAGAGCTATGAGGAATCCGCTCTGGGCAGCGAGGAGGCTGAGAAGGTAAGACAACGCGATATGAAGCGCCTCTGGGATATGGTGAATTATTCAAAGAATACCTCATGTCTGCGCAGTTATATACTGCGTTATTTTGGTGAAAAAGGGGTATATAATTGCTGCAACTGCTCAAACTGCTGCAAGGGTGCAGAGCTTTCGGATATCACTGTGGACAGCCAGAAGATAATGTCATGTATATTCCGCAGCGGTGAGCAGCACAATATCAAATGGGTGTCGGATATCCTGAGGGGAGAGCTGCCGCAGGGTACACAGCACGAGGAGGCGGAGTCCCTTTCCACATTCGGCATAATGAACGGTGCAAACGAAAGCTATATTTTTGATATATGCGAAACGCTCAGGTCGCGCGGGCTCATAAGCGCCGAAAACAACGGTGCTGTCAGCCTGACGGCGAAGGCTCTGCCCGTACTGCGGGGACAGATGACGCTTAATGCAAGACTTTCCTCGGATATTACCGCGAGAACATCAAGAAGAAGCGACGATTCCGAGCTTGCTGCAAGGCTCCGAGCAGTCAGGGACAAGCTTGCCCGCAAACAGAGAGTTCCTGCCTATGTTATCCTTGCAGATTCCGTCATAACCGAGCTTTCCGAGAAAAAGCCCGTTACAGAGCGCAGCTTCATGGATATACAGGGCATCACCCGCGCAAAATACGACAGATATGCAGACAGCTTTATCGCTGAGATACTTGAATGGCAGAAGGAAAAGGGCATCCCTGTCAAAACAAGGCAGTCCCGCGATCAGTCGGAAAAATCAGCAGATGTTATACGGGAAATGCTGAACGGTCTTGAAGATATAGAGCTTTCTGCAAAGGATGTGACTATATCCGAGCTTTGCAGCAACATAATCGTGCGTGCAAAGGAAAAGCACGAAAAGAGGATAAGCCCCAACACGCTCAGGATGATGATATTATCCCGCCTTTCCGATGAGGGATATATCAGAAATGTATACGATGATGCGGGGCATCTGAGCCGCGAGACCACGCAGAGATCCGCTGATATAGGCATCAGCTCCTATCAGGTGAAAAACAGTGCGGGTGAGAGCTTTACAAGGATAGTCTACAATACACAGGCACAGTCGTATGTTCTCGGACTGTTCGGGATGACCGGAAAGGCCGCTGATAAGCAGGGCTGATGAAGCTGCTGCAAAAAAATTCAAATAGTTACAATTATTCTCTTGCAATTGCAGGGATAATATGCTATAATCTATTTATGTAATACTGAATAAGTGTGTCTTTTCCGCCTCAGGTATATGGAAGAACGCGCATAACAGGGATATTTCCGCGGATATGGCTTTCGCTTTATATAAGTCTTTTGGCACTGGAGGGATTATATTGAATAACCACCGTGAATGGTTCAAAACCTTCATTGGCAGGCTGATCGCTCTTGATATCATTTCCACGATAATCGCCGTAGTTATAACGGCCGCCCTTGCTATACACAGCAAAAACGCCTATCTTACCATAGGTGTGTGCTCTGTGATGGTGATAGCCTACATTATCGTTCTGCTCCACAGCGGAAGGCAGTTTGCAAACCGCATTAATACGATCATAGGCAAGATCGATTCAATAAATAACGGTACGCTTACTACTGTTGATGTTAATACATCTGCTCCTAAGAATGAGCTCGATGAACTCGATCAGAATCTTTCCAAAACTATCAACAACATTTCGGATGTAATAATCCAGACGGGCACAGGCCTTGACCGTCTTGCGCAGGGTGATCTCGGCTATCGTCTTCCCGAGGACTGGAACGGCGGATATTCCAATATAAGCCGCAAATATAATCAGATCACAGCATCCCTCAGAGATACATTCCGTGATATCGACAGTGCATCAGGGCAGGTGTTCACAGGCTCGGAGCAGGTGGCAAACGGTGCGCAGGCGCTTTCTCAGGGCTCCGCGCAGCAGACCGATGCGATACTCGGGCTCACAGCCCAGATCGAGGAT